>JALQVJ010000231.1 GCA_023260355.1 Burkholderiaceae bacterium
AGCGTTTGCCGCATTCATCGAAAAGCGCAAGCCTGACTTCAGCAAGGTTTGATGGCGAGCCGAAGTCCGGCGCATTTTTGTCGCATCGGCGTGACCCAGGCTGCACGGTCTCGCGCCGATCGCACTGCGGTCTCATGCGGAGTTGTGGTTGGGCTGTTTGGATTTGGCCAAGCGCGTGCTTGGTAAAATTGAGTGCAGACGAGACCCACGCGGGCTTTTGTCAAAGTCGCCTCTGATCTGCATGCACGCGATGCACGTCACCCGCCCTTCATGAGAGAGATCGACCATTGAATGCGTCCTCGAATCGATCGCCCGCAGAACTGGCACGCCCCAGGCGTGGGCGCCCCCCGAAAACGCCTGAGCAGCGCGCGGACGGCAATCGCCGGCAGGATCTAATCAACGCCGCTGCGCGACTGTTTCGCCAAAAGGGCTTTGACGCCACCAGCACCCGTGACATCGCGGCTGCGGTGGGTATGCGCTCTGGCTCCCCGTTCTATCACTTCGACAGCAAACAGGCTTTGCTCGTCGCTGTCATGGAGGACGGCATGCAGTCAGCGCTGCGTTGGCTTGAGAGCCGCATGTCGGAGGCTCAGCGAGAGGGTGCAAACGATGAGCAATTGCTGCAAACCATGGTGCGTGCCCACATGGACGTGCTCTGGGGAGATCACCGAGACTTCATCCCGGTCATGCTGCAGGAGTGGCAGGTTTTGAGCGCCGAGCAACGCCGTGGGATCGCTGAATTGAAGGACGCGTATGAGGCGCACTGGAATCCAGTCTTGGCGCGTTTGATCGCTCAGGGCAGGTTGCGCGCAGAGGTGACGATGGCTCGTCTGATGTTGTTTGGTGCCATGAATTGGACGCTCAAGTGGTATGACCCCAGTGGGCGTGTCGCGCTCGACGATTGGACTGACCAGTTGGTTGCATTGGTCTTGCAGCAGCCTCGCGACTCGGCTCCCAGTCCCGCCATGCGGCAGGCTTGAGTGTTCGCCGCACCGCTGCGTCGCGGCAAGGCTGCTTTCCACCGCAGGGTCGCCGCCAATGGGTGCTGGACCTGGCCTTAGTCGCCAGTGGCGATGTCAACCCACTTGGTGCGGCTGCTGCCGCCCAATTTGATGCTCACATTGGCTTTGCGACAATGGAAGTGTTGTGCCACAAGTGCAATCAGCTCGGCATTTGCTTTGCCATCGATGGGTGGAGATTTGATGTGCGCGTGCCACAGCGTTGCGCCTTCGCTCGGCGGCGTCAATGTGCTTGTGCGTGACTGCGGTTTGACTTTGACTTCAATGCGGCGCATGCCTTGAGCATAATTCAAATCACAATGCTCGCGCCGAGATGGCTCAGCGTCCCGCCACCAAGTGCTGGCACATTTCAAATCAGGGGGTCACATGGACAGTCAGAAACGAGGCATGCTCACAGCAATGGGGGCCATCATGGCGGCGCTTTGGGGTAGCAAGCGCGCCCACGCTGCCACCTTTCCCGGTGACGAGGCCACCCACAAGGTGGTGTATCAACTCAATCACGCAGAGCCAGAGCACATCGAGCACATTCTGAACTCGATCAGCGCAGTGCTCAGCAAGTATGTCGATGATGTTGCTGTCGCGATCGTGGCGTTTGGCCCTGGCATCCACCTGTTAGCCACCCAACCCCAGCGGCCCATTCCAGAGATTTTGAGGCAACGCGTCAAAGGCATGGCAGACAACTACGGCGTCGAGTTGGTCGCGTGCGGCAACACCATGAAGTCGCTCCAATGGGGCCGGGAGAACATCATCGCGCAAGCCAAGATCGAGCAAGTCGGGGCAGCTGCGTTGATGGACTTTCAGCAGCGTGGGTATGCCTACATCGCTTGGTGATACTGGTGCTTTGACCTCGATGGTGCAGCCGGTTAGCCCGCCACAGTGGCAGAGCACACGCCCAGCCCAATGCGCTTGAAACCCTCTCGATGGCAGTAGCCTTTGAGCGTGATGGTGTCGCCGTCAAGCAAGAAAGTGCGTTGTTCGCCATTGGCCAAGGCGATCGGATTCTTGCCGCCGTTGGTCATCTCCAACAGCGATCCCGCCTGTTCACGGGCGGTGCCGGAGAGGGTGCCAGAGCCCAGCAAATCACCTGCGCTCATGGCGCATCCGTTGACGGTGTGGTGCGCCACCAATTGCGCAGCCGTCCAATACGCGGCATCGGCGAAATTGGAGCGCGCGATGCACTCCGGCGCTTGACCTGATGCCTTCATTTGCGCAGTTTGGAGCCAGACCTCGAGAGACACGTCGAAGGCCCCAGCGGCAGAGTTGTGCTCGCTGCACAGATACGGCAGCGGCTGAGGGTCGTGGTTGGGTCGCTGGAACGGCTTTCTGAAAGGCTCAAGCGCCTCAAGGGTGACGATCCATGGCGAGATCGTGGATGCAAAATTTTTGGCCAAAAAAGGCCCCAGGGGTTGGTACTCCCACGCTTGGATATCCCTGGCTGACCAATCGTTGAACAGGGTGAGACCAAAGATGTGCGCCTCTGCTTGGTCGATCGTGATCGGCGTGCCGCCCGCGTTGCCGCGCCCCATGATGATGCCGATCTCCAGCTCCAGATCCAGCCTCTGCGTAGGGGCCAGTGTTGGGGTGTCGCTGTCTGGGGTCTTCAGTTGCCCCATGGGTCGCTTGAACTGGTGTCCGCTTGCATAGACCGTGGACGCACGGCCGTGGTAACCGATGGGGACCCACTTGTAATTGGGGAGCAGGGGGTTATCCGGCCGAAACAATTTGCCCACTGCCGTGGCGTGGTGAATGCCCACGTAAAAGTCCGTGTAGTCGCGGATATCGCAGGGCACGCCAAGGGTCACTTCCGACTGCGCCACCAGTGCCTTGGACCACACCGCTTCATCTGCACTGCCCGTTGCCAACCCGGCAGAGATGCGTGCGCGAAGGGCCCGGCGGGCCTCTTGCGATAGCCCCAAGATTGTGTGCATGTCTTGGTGTTGAATCACGCCTGCTTTTTGCAAATCGAGGATGTGTTCGCCGATCGCGACACCGATTCGCCACTCACCGCCCTCATGGGTTTGAAATCGACCGAACGGCAAGTTCTGAATCGGGAAATCTGTGTCCGCATGGTTGGCGGATGCCACCCAACTGGTCAGTTGAGGGTCGAGCGTGGTGTCTGTCATCGGTTCAAATGTCCTATGGAGGTGATGGCAGTTTAAGCCTGTGCCATGGTGGCGCCAATACGCGTCATTACTTGCGCCAGCCATGCCGGTTGACGCACCCGGGGCTCGCGGGATCTGCGGGATCTGCGGGATCAGGTAGGGGCGTCGCGGCACGAAATCCGCGTGGGGGCCCCATTTAGTGGCGGCTGGATTGCAAAATACTTATAGAATTTAGGGTTTTTACGGTGTCCAACCCTAGCCACATTTCCTGAAAGCAAGTCATGTTCAATTTTCTCAAGCGGGCCGGCAGCCGCCTTGGTGTCGAAGCGGTCGTTTTGGCACTGGCCTTCATCAATATGTCTCAGGTGAGTGCGCAAGAGACGGGCGACCCATCGCGCAAGTGGTCGGTTTCGTGGGGCTGGAATTGGGAGGCCTACTCAAAAAGTGATATCCACTTCCGTGGCGCTGATCATGACTTCACTCTGAAAGGGGTGAGTGCCAACGACAAGCAGCAGCAACTGTCGATCAACAACGTGGTCAATAAATGGTTGAATCCCGCCAACATGACGCTGCCGCAGACGAACATGCGTGTCGCCTATCAGTGGGACGCGGATACGGCGATTGCGCTCAACTTGGATCACATGAAGTACGTGGTCAACGACAACCAAACCGTGGCGGCATCTGGGTATCACGGCACCACGACCTATCCGGCTGGGGGCACCCAAACCTTGGATCCCAGCTTCATGCATTACGAGCACACCGATGGCTTGAACGTGGTGTCAATCGAATATGAAAAGCAGTACGCATTGGATCAGTGGCAAAACGCGCGTGCTTTTTGGCTGGTGGGTGCAGGGATCGTGGTACCGAAAAGCAACATCACCATGACCATGCTGGGCCGCACACGCAGCGATAGATTTCATTTGGCGGGTTATGCCGTGGATGTTGGGGTAGGCCTTGAAAAAGATTTCGCTGATCGATTTTTCGTGCGCACCACCGCCAAGCTTGGGCATGTCAATTTGCCTGACGTGAGAACCAGCTCGGGTTCAGACAAGGCCTCTCAGCACTTT
>JALQVJ010000236.1 GCA_023260355.1 Burkholderiaceae bacterium
GACAGAAATGGGATAGATGCCTTAGCTCAGCAGGAACCCCATAGTCAATTTGTAAGCGCTTACTTTGCTGCAACCCAATGCCCCGACTTGCCACCTACTTTTTCCAGCAGCTTGACATCGGTGATCGCCATGCCCCGATCCACCGCTTTGCACATGTCATAGATGGTCAGCAAGGCGATTTGGACGGCGGTGAGGGCTTCCATTTCAACTCCGGTCGGACCCACGGTCTCTGCGCGCGCCTCGCACATCACGCATTGGTTGCCGATCTCAAAGTCGACAGTCACTCGGGTCAACGCGATGGGATGACACAGCGGGATCAGGTCGGCGGTTTTTTTGCTGGCCATGATGCCTGCGATGCGCGCGATGCCGAGCACATCCCCTTTTTTGTGACTTCCGGACTGGATCAACGCCAGCGTGGCGGCTTCCATATGGATGCTCCCCGAGGCGCGCGCGACCCGCGCCGTCGCAGGTTTTTGACCAACGTCCACCATGTGGGCTTGTCCTTGGGAATCAAAATGGGTCAGGGGAGATTCGGTGGGGGAGGTCATGGTGCTCACTTCATCAAATAGCGACAAACTGCATGCATGATATGCGCCGGAGGACATTCAAATGAAAAGCATGGCAGGGTGGGTCGGAATCCTCGGCGTGAGTTTAGCGCTGAACGCACCCGCGCAAGCGCCGAGGCTCCCGTCCTTGGGCGAGTCTCAAGTTTGGAGTCAGGGCCAAGAGCAGCGCCTGGGCGAAAGCATCAAAGCCTCCTTGTATGCGAGTGACCGCGTGTGGCACGATCCGGTGCTCGAAGACTATGTCCACCGAGTTTGGAGCACGTTGTTCGAGGCGGCGCGCGCGCAGGGCCTGGTGCCCGTCGATCTGGCCGAGGGGTTGCCGTGGGTACAGTTGGTCATCCGAGATCCGTCATTGAATGCGTTTGCCATGCCCGGCGGGGTCGTCGGCGTGCACTTGGGTTTGTTGGCCTCCAGCGGTGACCTCAACGCGCTGGCCGCCGTGTTGGCCCATGAAATGAGTCACGTGAGTCAGCGCCATATCCCGCGCCTTTTGGAGGCGCAAAGCAGACTGGCACCATTGGCCATGGGTGCGATGTTGGTTGCAATTTTGGTGGCGAGCCGCAGCGACAACGCGGATGCCGCGCAAGCCACCATCGCAGGCAGTCAAGCGGTGATGGCGCAAGCGGGCATCAATTTCACGCGGGGCATGGAGCAAGAGGCCGATCGCATGGGGTGGCAGATTTACACCGCTGCGGGCTTTTCTCCCCAGGGATTCACGGCTGTGTTTGAACAGCTCGCAAAATCCGCGAATCTCAACGATGACGGCAGCCTCGCGTATCTGCGCACCCATCCACTGAGCCGTGAGCGGATCGCCGAGATCATGGCGCGCCAATCTTTGCAAACAGGCTCGACGCCAGTGCGCCATCCTCACCTCAACGCGCTGGCGCCTTGGATGCAAGTGCGTGCGAAGGTCGCAGCGACGACCCGCGCTGACGATTGGCGCGCGTGGCGAACCCAGGCGGTTGAGCTGTCGCAGGCCCTTTCCCCGAACGAGCAATTGAAGCTGTATTTGGCAGTGCAAAGTGCCATTCGACTCGGTGAGTGGGATTGGGCTTGGCGTGGCATCCAACACCTTGCGCAGCAAAACACCGATGCAGCCATCTCCGCCATGTTGAACGCGGACTGGTTGGCAGTGGGGCTGCGCCTGCCGGCAGGCGTAGTCGACGCGGCAGCGGCACAGGCACGTGTTGAAAGGGGTCTAAAGAGTGGGTGGCGGGGGGAGTGGCTTGCCGCTGTGCGCTGGTCAATCGAACGCGGCCAGGTCAACCAGGTTGTGGGTGCGTTGCAGGCCAAAGTTGTGATCGATCCGCAAGATGCGACGTCCTGGACCTTGCTGGCGCAAGCCAGGGAGGCCCAGGGGCAAACGCTGCGGATGTTGCGCGCGCAAGCCGAGGCGCAATGGGCGCGCGGCAATGTGGAGGGTGCTTTGGATCGCATCGTTGCCGCAAGAAAGTGGTCCGCGAGTCACCCAGCGGTGGATCCAATCGAAGCACAAGTGGTTTTGACCCGCGAGAGAGATATGCGCCGTTGGGTCGCTGAGCAAGCCGCAGCAGAAGCCGCAGAGCGATGAGGTTGTTGTCTGCGAGCTATCATCCACGTCAGCCCGCTTCTGAGGCTGATATTGAGATTGCATAGGTATCCAAGGCCATGTCTGGCATCCACATCAACGACATCGAAGCCGCCATCAACTATTGGCGC
Organism: Burkholderiaceae bacterium; assembly: GCA_023260355.1. Classification (GTDB taxonomy): domain Bacteria; phylum Pseudomonadota; class Gammaproteobacteria; order Burkholderiales; family Burkholderiaceae_C; genus RS62. The sequence continues at coordinate 2,265 of JALQVJ010000236.1, forward strand.
GAAGCACAGCCATCGCCGGATGGTGTCATGCTGCCGGCGCCAACGCGCGCGTTAGCGGAAGTCTATGCGTTGTTGGTTTTCTATCATGAAAGCGAGGCGGACGCCGACAGCATGCCAGAGGACGCACTGCAAGCTTGGCTGCAGTGGTATGACACGACACCCGACACGCCTTGCATCGCCATTTGCTCAACCAGCCAGGGCGATGCGGTTTGCAAAGGTTGCGGACGCACGGACCAAGAGGTTCAAAACTGGCCAGTGATGTCCGCATTTGAAAAGCGCCAAACATGGCGTCGCATCACGCTGCACGGAGATGCGTGGCGATTCAACCGTTACGCAGAAAGAGCCGTAGAAAACAGGGCCGCACCTCAGGGCTAGAGGTGACAGCCACTGGGGTCTGGCGGCGTGCAGCAGACCGCCGCATGTCCCCGCATCACACGCGACGGGCCAACGCCTCGGCCATGCCCGTGTATGAGCCTGGGGTCATGGCGAGAAGACGCTGTTTGTCCTGCGCCGGGATGTCCAGCCCTTGGATCAATGCATGCAGATCCTCTTTGCGCACCGTCTTGCCGCGGGTGACGGCTTTGAGTTGTTCGTAAGCGCCTTGGATGCCGTAGCGGCGCATGACGGTTTGGATCGGTTCTGCCAATACTTCCCAGGCTTGGTCCAAGTCGGCTTCTAGCGCTTCGTGGTTGATTTCCAACTTCGAAAGTCCCGTGGCCATCGATTGATACGCAAGCGCCGCGTACCCGAAGGCCACGCCGACGTTGCGCAGCACCGTCGAGTCCGTCAAGTCGCGCTGCCAGCGAGAAATCGGCAGCTTGTCGGCCAAGTGCCGCAACAAAGCGTTGGCCAGACCCAAGTTGCCTTCTGCGTTTTCAAAATCAATGGGGTTGACTTTGTGCGGCATGGTCGAGGAACCGATCTCACCTTCTTTGAGTCGCTGCTTGAAATAACCCAAGCTGACATAGCCCCAAACATCGCGCGACCAGTCGATCAAAATCGTGTTGGCCCGCGCCATGGCGTCAAACAATTCGGCCATGTAGTCGTGCGGCTCAATTTGGATGCTGTAGGGTTGGAATGACAAACCCAAACCCTGAGGGACGTCTTTTTGGACCACGTCTCGCGCGAAGGCCTCCCAGTCCATGTCCGGCCAAGCCGAAAGGTGGGCGTTGTAGTTGCCCACGGCGCCATTCATCTTGCCCTTGATCGCGATTTGCGCGATCTGCACACGGGCATTGCTGAGCCGAACCACCACGTTGGCAATTTCTTTCCCGACAGTCGTGGGGCTCGCGGTTTGGCCATGTGTGCGTGAAAGCATGGGGACCGCCGCAAAACGATGGGCCATGTCTTGCAGCGTGTGAATGATTTGGTTCAACTGCGGCAGCACCACCTGATCGCGCGCGGCCTGAATTTGCAACGCGTGGCTGGTGTTGTTGATGTCCTCACTGGTGCAGGCGAAGTGCACAAACTCGGCTGCCGCTTTCAGTTCCTCGCGGACACTGGCCTCTAGGGCCTGGCGCTCAAATGCACCCTTGATCCAATACTCCACGGCTTTGACATCGTGGTTGGTGGTTTTTTCAATCGCCTTGATGGCAGCAGTATCGGCTTCTGTGAAGCCGTTGACCAGGCTATGCAGGAACTCACGTGCCGCCCTTGAGAGTGGCGAGAACTCGGCGAGCCCCGCATCAGATAGGGCAATAAACCAAGTGATTTCCACTTGAACTCGCCGGTGCATGTAGCCGTGCTCACTCATCAGCATGCGCAAATCGGCCAACTTGGGGCCGTAGCGACCATCGAGAGGAGAAAGGGCGTTCAGGGGTGAAAGTGCAATGGTCATAGTCGGGAGCAGGCGCCGGTCAAATTGCCGCTGGATGCGGGCGACAGCCTCAGCCGTCGAACGCTGAGGCCGCACTTACAGTGTGCAACGCGTTATTGTAAATGCGTGGGTTGTCTGCATGTTGGGCTGGAATTGCCTGCCAAAGTGCCTCCTGACATGGCTAAAATCCCATCACCATTACAACGTCAATAACAACGTCAATACCCCCATGAAACTCATCGGCGCAGTCACCAGTCCTTATGTGCGAAAAGTGCGCGTTGTGCTGGCGGAGAAGAAGTTGGATTACACGTTCGTCACCGAGGATGTGTGGGCAGCAGACACGGCGATTCACGCCAGCAACCCGCTGGGCAAAGTCCCTTGCTTGGTTTTGGACGGCGTGGATGCGATGTTTGACTCTCGCGTGATCGTGGAGTACTTGGACGCCATGTCGCCGGTGGGGCGATTGATCCCCAGCACCGGTCGTGAGCGCGCCGAAGTCAAGACTTGGGAGGCCTTGGCTGACGGCATCCTAGATGCCAGTATCTTGGCCCGTCTAGAGGCCACCTGGCCGGGGCGGTCCGATACCGAGCGGTCGCAAGCTTGGATAGATCGCCAGATGCAAAAGGTGAACCTGGCAGTCGCCGCGATGGCGAAGGGGCTTGGCGAACGCGCGACATGCACTGGCAAAGGCTTCAGTTTGGCCGACATTGCGGTCGGGTGTGCTTTGGGCTATTTGGACTTCCGATTCCCAGACTTGGATTGGCGCGCGGAGCACCCGGCACTGGCCCAATTCTGGGCGCATTTGCAGACCCGACCCAGTTTCGTCTCATCGAGCCCCACTGCTTAAAGAGGGGCACATGCACCGGCTCAGTGCGCGGATGCAATCGCCCGCGCGCTCAATGGTTGAAATCAGTCTCTAACACAGACGCCCACAAGCTTCGCACAGCCTCGATGTGCGATCGCCACGCATCGGGCTCCATGTGCGTCGGCGCCTCATCTAACCGGGCTTTGTGTTGAGCAAGCCGCAACGCGCGGTAGGCATCTGCCGCCTGCGCGCCAACTGGAATGGGCAAGAGCCCGGCGTGTTGCGCCTCTTGTAGCAATGCAATATTGCCCGCGTTGCGCAGAAGTGTGGGGTGCGTTTTGGAGTGCAACAGCAGCAGGGTTTGCACCGCAAACTCAATGTCCACCATGCCGCCGGGGCTGTGTTTGACATCAAAACGACCTGCGGGGACTTTGTGTGCTGCCGCGACCTTTGCGCGCATACTCAAGATTTCCTCGCGCAATGCTTGCGCCTCTCGCGGGGCAGTCATCACGCCAGCGCGCACAGACTCAAAGCGGGCCTTCAATTGCGCATCGCCCACCACCAAGCGCGCTCGCGTGATGGCTTGGTGTTCCCAAGTCCAAGCGGTGTTGCTGCCTCGGCGCAGTTGGTAATCCGAAAACGCCTCGAACGGACTCACCAATAGACCCGAGTTGCCGTTCGGACGCAAGGCCGTGTCAATTTCGAACAAATCCCCCTCTCCCGTTTTGACCGTGAGCCAGCTGATCAACTTTCGGACCCAGGCCGCATAAATTTCAGCGGCTTGTGGCGCATCGTCATCGAAGACAAAAACGATATCCAGATCGCTGCCGTAGCCCAACTCTTGCCCCCCCCATTTGCCATACGCAATGACGCCAATATGAGGGTGCTCGGTGTGAGCGCTCTTGAAGTGTTGCCAGCTCCATTCCACTGCCAATTCCAGCAACACTTGAGCCAATGCGGACAGATCGTCTGCGACCGCCTCGACGCTGATGCGCCCTTCGACGTCGCGCGCGAGTGTGCGAAACACCTCCGCATGGTGCGCTCGGCGCAGCAAGTCCAGCAAGCGCTCTTCGTCATCTTCGCCGGATCGCTTCAAGGCTTGGCGGCGCTGCTGCAGCTCTTCTTTCAACTGGCCGGCATCAAAGCGTTCGTTCAACATCTCGGCGCTGGCCAACTCATCAATCACGCCTGGGTGTTGAATCAGATATTTGGCGGGCCATCGCGCGGCGCCGAGCAAGCGCAGCAGGCGTTGGTGAGTTGAGGGCCGCTCTTGCAACAAAGCCAAGTAGCTTTGCCGGCGCAGCAGCGGCTCGAGCCAGTCGATCATGCGCTGCGCTGCCACCAAAGTGATGCGCCCCTCATCGAGCCACGCGCCGCAGCGCAACAACAGTTTGCCAAGGCGCTCTTTGGCCGAGTCATCCAATGCACTCACGCGGGCGCCGCTGACCCAATCGCGCACTTGTGCTTGCCACTCGGGCGGCAACTCATGGCACAAAGCAAGCAAATCATCGCCCAACGGCGTCGCTTCTGCCTCCGCCTGGTCTTGCCCGAGCAAGCGCTCGAACTCTGCGGCCACAGCCTCACGGTGGGCTTGCAGTTGAGCCAGAAAATCGCTTGAACCGCTGTACCCCATGGTCTGTGCCAACCAAGCGAGATCGGCCGCGTCAGTCGGCATGACTTGCGTTTGTTGGTCATCGAGGTATTGAATCCGGTGCTCGACTTCGCGCAAAAAGCGATAGGCATTCGACAGTTGGGTGGCCATGTCAGCAGAGACCAAGCCCGCTTGAGTCAAACGCTCGAGGGCGCGCAAGGTGCCCCGTGTGCGCAACTCAGGGAACTGGCCACCGCGCACCACTTGCAGCAACTGGACGATAAACTCAATTTCCCGAATGCCGCCGCGGCCCAGCTTGACGTCGTTGGCCCGCTCTGGGCGGCCGGCTGCTTGTTGCGCAGCGTGCTGCCGAATCTGGCGGTGCAAGCGGCGCAAACCCTCGAATACGCGGTAATCGAGATAGCGGCGAAACACAAAAGGCAAAACCACGTCTCGCAATGCCAGAGCCGATGGGTCTGACTGCGCCCGCGTGGGGGCAACGACCCGGCTTTTGAGCCACGCGAAGCGCTCCCACTCGCGCCCTTGAACGACAAAATACTCCTCCAGCGCCGCCAAGGAGCAGGCGCTTGGGCCGGAGTTGCCGTTTGGGCGCAACGCCAAATCGACCCGAAACACTTGCCCGTGCTCTGTGGACTCGCCAATCCAGGCTTGCATGCGCTTGACCACTTTGCCGAAGAACTCGTGGTTGCTGATGCGCTTGCCGCCATGTGCGTTGCCCTGGGTTTGCCCTTCGTGATCATAGATATAGATCAAGTCGATATCGCTGGACACGTTCAACTCTCTGGCGCCGAGCTTGCCCATGCCAATGATCCATATCTGAGCGGGTGCTTGCGTCTCTTCTGCCCACGGCAGTCCGTGGATTTCGGTCAAGGCATCCCAGCTCGCCTGCAGCGCTTTGTCTAAGCACCATTGCGCCAACGCCGTCATGGTTTGGGTGACCGTCTCGAGGTCAATCACCCGGCTGCTGTCCAAACTCGCCAAGCGCTCCAAAACCAAGTGGCGCAGGACACGCAAAGCGTTTTCTGGGCTCAAGCCCTGCTGCTCAAGCTGGTGGGTGACTTGATCCCAGTCGCTCGCCGCGGGTGCGCCCGGCGGCAGCAGCGCCAACTCATTGGCGTAACGGCGTCGAATGCGCTGTACAAACCGACTGTGTTCTGCGACAGCGTGCATGGTTTCTGACCGAGATTGAGGAAGAGTTCCCGTCATAATTCTTCTTTATGAGTACACCTGCAGACCGATCCCTGCGCCGTTGGCAAGCCTTGGCTGGCTTGTTGCGCGCGGCCGCGATCGTGTTGCTTTCAGTGTGGCTTTTGATGGGCGCTTTCAGTGCGGCCTTTCACTGGATCATAGTGCCGCGCTTGTCCGCTTGGAAGCCAGATGTTGAGCGCTTAGCCAGCGAATGGAGCGGGTTGCAGGTCACGCTGGAGTCATTGCGTGCCAGTGGTGACGAGCAAGAGCCATCGATCGCGCTGCAGGGGCTCAGTGTCAAGGACACAGCGGGCGTTGAGCATTTGTGGGTGGGTGATTTCGAAGGGCGGTGGAGCCCATGGTCACTGCTGAACCTGGGCTTTTCTCAAGCGAGCGTCGCCGATTGGCGTTTGCGTATCCAGCGAGACGCCCAAGACCGATTAACCGTGGCTGGCTTGAAGCTGCAGAGCACGACAGAGCAGCGCTCACAAGCGTGGGCCAACTGGCTCTTCAAACAGAGCTCGCTGGTCGCTTCGCGTGGGGAGGTCATTTGGCACGACGGCCGTTTGGCCGACGCCCCTGATATGCGCTTTGAAGGTGTGGGATTTGCTTTGCGCAACCAGGGCACCCACCACGACTGGCGAGTGGATGCCAAACCAGCAGATCAAGACGTGGCGCCATGGACCTTACAAGGCACGATGCGTTCGCCGTTGCTGGTGCGTGAGGCAGGTGACTGGAGCGAGTGGAGTGGTCAGGTGTACTGGGATCTCCCAGGGCTGAGTTGGGACTGGCTGTCGGCGCGTGTGGATACACGCCAAGGACCTTTGCAGCGCTTGCGCTCCGGGTACGGGCATTGGCGCGCGTGGGTGGATGTGATTGAGGGTCGTGTTGCCGAAGTCACCAGCGACGTCGCATTGAAAGACTTGGACCTTCAACTCGAAGCGGATGTAGGTGCTTTGAACGCCCGCGAAATTCAAGGCAGGTTGACGTGGAGTGCACAAGGGGCGGTGCAGCAAGTCACCGCCACTGACATCAACGTGACCCTCAAAGATGGATTGCAATGGCGCGGCGGGGAAATCGCTTGGCGCTACACGGCCGCGCAGGGCGAAGACGCAGACCACACTGAACTCACCCTCCAGCAAATCGATTTGCCCACAGTCAGCGCATTGGCGCTGCGCTTGCCTCAGCTCAAGGAATGGCATCCAGCGCTGCAGTCGTGGCAACCGCGCGGTGAGGTGGTGCGGTTGAGAGCCTCTTGGCGCGAGACTTTGGCGCGGCCCAGCCAATTGGCCCTCGATGGTGACGTGCGCGGCCTGGGCTGGCAAGCGGGTTCACTGTCTGCCGGTGCTCGCGCGGGGGAGCTTGCTCGGCTGGGCGTCGAAGGCTTGGACGTGGCGTTCTCGACGACCGAATTTGACGGATCTGCGCGCGTCACCATGCGCAATGGGCGCTGGACCTTGCCTGGGGTTTGGACCGAGCCCAGCGTCGGCATCGATGAACTCGACGCCGCACTGGCGTGGCGCAAGCGCTCAGGAAAGTGGCAAGTCGAAGCCAACCAGCTCGCCTTGCGCAATGCGGATGTTCGCGCGACAGGGCAAGTCACGTGGGCACAAGCCCCCAATGGTGGCGAGTTGGATATTCAACTGAATGCGCAGCGCGCGCGCTTGAGTCAATTGGCGCGCTACATGCCCATCGTGGTTGCGCCAGAGGCCCGTGACTATTTGCGCCGCTCCATCACGGGTGGTTTTGGCAACAACGTGAAAGTGCGGGTCAAAGGCGCGGTTGATCGGTTGCCATTTGATTCGGCCAAGGGGGCATTGTTCCAAATCGAAGGCGACATTGAGGGCGGGGTTTTTGAACCTGCTCCAGAGCCGCTCACGGGTGAGCGTTGGGTGCGCTTGTCAGGTTTGTCCGGCCGCTACAAGCTCGACCCACAAACCATGTCGCTCACGCAAGTCAAGGCCAATTGGCTGGGGTTCAATGGGATTGCGCTCAGCGATGGCCAAGCCACAGTCAGGAACTGGACCAACAGCAAGGCTGAATTGTCTGTTGTGGCGAAAGCGCAGGGGCCGCTGAGCCAGTGGGTTCGATCGCTGCAATCCGGGGGCTTGCAAAAAGCGGTGCAAGGCGGTGTCGATGACTTCAATGCCAGCGGCGGGGATGGCAGTTTGTCGCTGAGTTTGCGCATGCCACTCGAGCGGCCTGAGGCCGTGGTAGCGAGCGGACAGTTTGCGGCCAAGCAGGCGACCATCCAGGTTCATCCCGATTTCCCTGCGGTGTCAGGTGGGCGCATTGATGTGGATTTTTCGCCCCAGCGCGTGAAGGTCGACGTGGTCCGCGCCAGCTGGCTAGGTGCGCCGTTGACCGGGCGAATGGACATTGACGCGTCTGGTCAGTGGACGGGCGTCATTGATGCGCAGGCCCGTGTCAACGAAGTCGAGAAATGGATGCGTTGGCCAACAGAAATGCGTGGGGTACTCACGGGCGAGGCAGCTTTTCGCGTGAATTTGCGGCGCACGCCAGGCGGCGCTTTGACGGCGTCTGTGGTGAGCGATTTGGCTGGGCTCAGTGTTCAGATGCCCGCGCCCTTGGCCAAGTCCAGCGCAACCCGTTGGCCACTTCGGGGTGAGTGGCGTTCGGATTCGCAGCGCATGCAATGGACACTATCGCCGATTGGCGCGCCACCCATAGGGCTGATTTGGGATGCGAAGTCCGCCCAGCGGCAAGGGATTTTGTCGTGGGGTGTGCCCATGGTGGAGGCCACGCGCATGGCCTCGCGTGCGCCTTGGTTGGTGGCTTTGCGGCTGCCTAAAGTGAATGCGGATGATTGGCTTTCATGGCTTTCAGCTCGCACACCCGACGGTATCGCAGCGCCATCCACCACCTGGCCTGCGGTGCAATGGGTGAGCACGACCAACGACTTGACCGTATCGGGGTGGAAGTTTCATCACGCGCAAGTCGATGCGCTGTGGCAAGACGGCGATTGGCAGGCTGACATCAAGGCCGATGAGATGGTGGGCCAAGTGTCATTGAAGGCCTCGGATAAGGTGAATCCTGACGGGAAGATTTTTGCCAGACTGCAGCGTTTGGTCTTGAATCCCGACGTCCTCGAGCGTGATTTGCCGACGTCCGACCAGCGCCGAAGTATGCCGGCCCTGGACGTGCAAGTGGCGTCGCTGTCTGTGAAAGACCAAGACTGGGGTCGCGTCACATTGTTGGCGGACAACACGTGGGTGCAACAAGGGCGCAGATGGGTACCCAGTTGGGAGGTCAAAGCGCTGGATGTGAAGTTGCCCGAAGCGGAGTTCAGCGCGACAGGCTCTTGGAAGCCGCAGCTCAGCACGCAGCCTGCCGCGGTCCAAGGGCAGTGGCGTGCCACCGAACTGGACTGGCGGTTGGCGGTCTCAGACGCAGGGCTGTTGCTGTCGCGGTTTGGGATGGCTGGCGTGCTCAAAGGCGGCTCGGGTAATTTAGAAGGGCGCTTAACCTGGCAAGGCTCGCCGTTGAAAATCGACAAACCCACTCTGTCAGGCACCCTATCCCTCAGCCTTGGACGAGGGCAATTTTTGAAGGCAGATCCTGGTATTGCGAAACTTTTGGGTGTTCTCAGCTTGCAGTCTTTGCCACGCCGACTGCTGCTCGACTTCAGGGACGTTTTTCAAACGGGGTTTGGATTCGATGAAGTCAAAGGCCGCGCGCAGGTCCAAAAAGGGTTGCTACAAACACAAGACCTGACCATGCGCGGTCCAACCGCATCGGTCTTGATGGAGGGCGTGGCCGACATCGTGCGCGAGACGCAAGACTTGCGCGTTGTGGTGGTTCCTGCTTTGGATGCTGGGGCCTTGTCGTTGTGGGCAGGGCTGACCAACCCCGTTCTGGGTTTGGCGTCCTATGTCGCTCAAAAAGTATTCGGTGATGTCGTGGCAGGCGCCAATGTGAGGGCTTTTCACGTCACTGGACCTTGGAAAGAGCCCGAGGTTGCGCCCATGAAGGTGGCATCGCAGCAGGCCGCACCCGTGCGTTCAAGCACAGTTCCCGAGACAAGCAAAGGCGATTGAACGCGTGCGACGGGCCCGATTAAGATCGGCTATCGTCGTCTTCGGGTGGCAGCTCACCTTTGTTTCGACCTGAAAACATCGTCCACCAGATGATGAACAACAAAATCAACAGGGCGGCCAAGGCCTCAAGAAAAAGAAGCAGCATGCTTGTGAATCCATCCATATTTCGGCGTCTGACAGGCCTGAGCATACTCGCGTTATTGGTGTCTTGCGGCAGCCCGCCAAAGGCCCCCACGTCGCCAGACCCTGCGATACCCGTGCCCGATATTGGCGCAGATGCGCTGCCAGCAGACGAAGCCGTGTCTGCTGCTTGGGCCAGGATGTTGGCGTGGGATGAGCGCTTGCCTTTGCCCAGCGCCGCGACGCGGCCCAGCGCGGTGTGGCGTCCCGTGCATTGGGTGCAACTACCCGGTGTGCAACGCGATGCGATTGAAGCGCTTCTGCCATCATGGTTGAGAACCTGCGAGCGAGCACCCGCGCCTTTGGCGCCCTGGTGTTCGCAAGTCCGTTTGTTGTCGATGCAGCCTGCATCGACTCGGGTGCAGTGGTTGGTGAAAGAGTGGCAACCGTATGCGCTGGAGACATTGGACGGCAGCAGCAAAGGCTTGCTCACTGGCTACTTTGAGCCCCAGCTGCGCGCGTCGCGGTTGCCTGATGCCCAGCACACGGTGCCGCTTCACGGTTTGCCTGCTGGCTGGCGGCAAGGCGAGGTTTGGTATAGCCGCCGCGATATGGATACCCTGCCTGCAGCCCAAGATGCGCTGAGCGGGCGCGAGCTGGTTTGGCTCCAAGACCCGATCGACGCCTTGATCGTGCAAATCCAGGGCTCGGGCCGCGTGCTGGTCACCGAGCCTGATGGCCAAGTGCGCACCATTCGCCTGGCATTCGCAGGGCACAACGGACAGACCTATGGCAGCGTTGGGCGATGGCTTCTTGATCGCGGTGCGGTGTCCAACGCCCACTGGTCGGATATCCGCGCGTGGGCAAAAGCGAATCCGGGACAGGTGCAACAGATGTTGTGGTCCAACCCACGGGTGGTGTTCTTTCGAGAGGAGCCGCTCAACGGCATGGACGCGATGGCCGGGCCCAAGGGTGCACAAGGTGTGCCACTGACGCCCTTGCGCTCCATCGCTGTGGATAGAGACAGCATTCCGTATGGCACCCCGGTCTGGATGGCCACGCCCGGGCCGACCGTCAACACGCAGCGCTGGGTCATGGCGCAAGACACGGGGGGCGCCATCAAAGGCGCAGTTCGCGCCGATTACTTCACAGGCTGGGGTGACGAAGCCAGGGATGTCGCCTCAAGTCTCAAGCAGCCATTGGAGCTGTGGGCACTGTGGCCAAGGCGCTTGGCGCCACCCCGTTGAAGGCCAGCTCAACTGCGCCCACCCCGCTAAAGACAGGCACCGAAGGCCGCCTGTGATTGCTGGCGTGTACCCGTGCAGTCGAGCTGTCGCCAACAGGCGAGACACCGCCAAAACCTTGTCCTTACACTGCGATCCAAATGGGGTTGTCAACGCCATGTCGGCGTTGCACACTCCACGAATAGACGCGAGAGGATGCCCATGAACGCCCCCATTCAATCCAACCAGTTGCAAGCCATGACTCTCGAGGACAAGTACCTCTTGGACCAAGGCTATGCATTCATGAGCGGCATCCACGCGCTGGTGCGTTTGCCAATGATGCAGCACCAACGCGATGCCAAATTGGGCAAGCACACAGGGGGCTTCATCAGCGGTTACCGAGGCTCGCCTTTGGGCTCTTACGACCAGATGCTGCACAAAGAGGCTGCACTGCTGAAAGAAAACCACATCACCTTTCAACCCGGTGTCAACGAAGAGTTGGCCGCAACCGCGGTATGGGGCACGCAGCAGTTGGGCTTTGCGCCTGCGAAGCCGCAGCGATACGACGGTGTGTTTGGCATCTGGTACGGCAAAGGGCCGGGCGTCGACCGTTGCTCAGATGTGTTCAAGCATGCGAACTTGGCGGGAACGACGCCTTGGGGCGGCGTCCTCGCGGTCGCTGGCGACGATCACGTGGCCAAGAGCTCAACTGCGGCGCACCAAAGCGATCACATTTTCAAGGCCTGTGGCCTGCCTGTTTTCTTTCCCTCGAATGTCCAAGAAATCTTAGACATGGGTTTGCACGCGATCGCCTTGAGCCGTTTTGCAGGTGTGTGGTCGGGCATGAAGACCATCCAAGAGGTGGTGGAGTCCAGTGCGCGGGTCGCGGTGGACACCGACCGATTGCAGATCGTGACGCCTGATTTTGAAATGCCCCCGGGCGGTGTGCATATCCGCTGGCCAGACGCAGCGCTGGTGCAAGAGGCGCGGCTGCTCGATCACAAGTGGTATGCCGCGCTGGCTTACATTCGGGCCAATCGCTTGAATGTGACCACCATTCAGGGGCCACAGGATCGCTTCGGCATCGTCGCAAGTGGCAAGGCGTACAACGATGTCCGCCAGGCATTGCAGGATTTGGGGCTGAGTGACGCGGTGTGCCAGCGCATCGGACTGCGCTTGCACAAAGTCGGCGTGGTTTGGCCCTTGGAGGCCCAAGGCACACGAACCTTTGCGACGGGGCTGCGTGAGATTTTGGTGGTTGAAGAAAAGCGCCAGATCATCGAATACCAACTGAAAGAAGAGCTGTACAACTGGCGTTCAGATGTGCGCCCGAACGTCTTGGGCAAGTTCGACGAACGGCCAGGCGACATGAGTGGTGGAGAGTGGTCCAGTGCCAACCCAAGCGCAGACACCTTGCTGCGCGCCAATGCTGACCTCAACCCGGCGATCATCGCCAAAGCCATCGCCAAAAGGCTCATGGCGTTGGGCGTGCCTGAAGATGTGGCGCGCGGCATGCAGCAGCATTTGGATGTGCTGGAATCCCAAGCGCAGCGCACACAAGTCGTCACCCAAGCGGTGGCCACTGGCGATCGGATGCCTTGGTTCTGCTCGGGGTGCCCGCACAACACGTCAACCAAGGTGCCTGAGGGGTCGCGCGCGATGGCGGGTATTGGCTGTCACTTCATGTCCGTGTGGATGGACCGCTCCACCATCGGTTTCACGCAAATGGGAGGCGAAGGCGTACCGTGGGTGGGGCAAGCGCCCTTCACCGACGAAAAACATGTGTTTGCCAACCTGGGCGATGGCACGTATTTCCATAGCGGCAGTTTGGCCATTCGCCAGAGCATTGCCGCCGGCGTGAACATCACCTACAAAATTTTGTACAACGATGCGGTCGCGATGACGGGTGGCCAGCGCGTGGGCGAGCGCCCCGAGGGACACAGCGTCGTGCAAATCGCGCAGAGCATGGTGGCAGAGGGCGCCAAGATCGTCACGGTTGTCACCGATGAGCCCGATAAATACGATGGCGTGCGTTTGCCGGATGGCGTCAGCGTGCAGCACCGCGACACGTTGGAAACCTTGCAGCAAGCCATGCGCGAGGTGCGGGGCACGACGGTCATCATTTATGACCAGACCTGCGCCACGGAAAAGCGCCGCCGGCGCAAGCGCGGCATCATGCCTGCTGCGGCGCAACGGGTGGTGATCAACGAGGCCGTCTGCGAGGGTTGCGGCGACTGCGGCGTGCAGAGCAATTGTTTGAGCGTGGAGCCGCTCGAGACGCCGCTGGGACGAAAGCGCGCCATCAACCAAAACACCTGCAATAGCGACTACTCGTGCTTGAAAGGCTTTTGCCCCAGCTTTGTGACGCT
>JALQVJ010000285.1 GCA_023260355.1 Burkholderiaceae bacterium
GCCCCAAGTCGCCAAACCATGCCTTGCGCGTCCTCGGCTTGGATCCCTCGGCCTGCGATCTCCTCCCAGGCCTGCCACGCTGCAGGTGCAGGTGCAGGAGCGTCCTTCACTGAGGCAGCCCGGACCAAAGCCCGAGACAGCGGGTGCGCCGAGCCCGCAGCCAAATGTGCGGCAACGGAGATCGCGCTATCGCGATCCACGCCCTCTCTGCACGCCACAGAAGCTATCGCCAGCACATCCGAGGTCAGCGTGCCTGTTTTGTCAAACACCGCCAGATCCACTTGCGTCAGTGCTTCGAGTGTCTGAACGTGTTGCACCAGAATGCCTTGGCGCGCCAATGTGCCTGTGGCGGCGAGCATGGCTGCCGGCGTCGCCAACGACAAGGCACACGGGCAGGTCACAATCAAAATCGCAACCGCCGTTGACAGGGCCTTCGATGGGTCAGTGCCCCACCAATACAGACCTGTCGCCGCAGCCAACAAGATGACCCCCAGCAGAAATGGGCCAGCCATGCGATCAGCCATGGCCGCCAAGCGCGGTTTCTCGCTGGCCGCGCGTTCCATCAGGGCGACGATTTGTGCAAATCGCGTGGTGTGCCCAACCGCACTCACTTGGATCGTCACAGGCGATTGCAAATTGCGGCTGCCTGCGATGACTTGATCCCCACGGGCCTTGTTCACAGGCATCGCTTCACCGGTCAACAGCGCTTCATCCACCGTCGCCGTGTCACTCAGCAATTCGCCATCACCTGGGAAAGCCTGGCCGGTCTCAACCCGAACCACATCACCCACAACCAAGCGCCGCGCGGAGACGCGTTGCCAACCGCCCTGCTCCGTTTGGCGCTCGCAACTCTCGGGTAGGCGGGTCATCAAAGCATCCAGCGCGCCCGCTGTTTTGGCGCGCGCCTTGGCCTCTAAATAGCGCCCACCCAGCAAGAAGAACACCAGCATGGTCAGCGAATCAAACCAAATTTCACCGCCCCAGGGCCCACTGGGCGCATAGGTGGCCGCAGTGCTCGCCCAAAACGTGACCACGATCGCAAGGGACACGGGGAAATCCATGCCGATGCGGCCTTGCTTCAGGTCTCTCAGAGCAGCGCTGAAAAATGGGGTGCTGGCAAATAGCACCACCGGCAAACTCAGCCACCAACTGGCCCAGCGCAGCAACGCTTCGATGTCCGCATCCATGGTCCCGGGGTCAGCGACATAAATCGGCCACGAATACATCATGACTTGCATGGCGCAAAATCCCGCCACGAACAATCGCCACAGTGCTTTGCGCTGTTCTTTGAGGCTCTCGACTTGGCCCAGTGCAGCCTCAACCGGTAGCAACCGATACCCAATGTGTGCAGCCGCTTGGGCCCACGAGGAAGCTAAGGTGTGTGCCTTGTCCCAGCGCACCGTCACTCGCCGAGTGGCCGCATTCACTTGTGCGGATAGAACACCGGGTTGCTTCAAGAGTGCCGCCTCCACCGCATCGGCGCAGGCTGCACAGTGCATTCCTTGCACCATCAAATGTGATTCACATATGGCGCCTTGAACGTCACCTGACGCTGGCATCGTTGTGGTGAATTGCGCTTGCTCTTGGGCGTCGTCCAAACTGCGAAAGTCATCATTCACCTGCAAACGGCCGCGGTGGCCTGCAAGCCAAGATGTGGAATCGACGGTTTCCAAAGACGCCACGCGAGCCTCTCAACCGAACGAAGGCGGTCGCTTCGCCAAAAATGCTGCAACACCCTCTCGATGCTCCGGGTGGTCGGCATAGTCATAGGCCCGTGCGACCCAATCGCGCATCGCGTCGCTATCCGGCGCCAACAAGGCTTGGATACCTTGCTTGTTCAAACGCGCGGCCAACGCAGATAGCTTCAGCATCTGATCAACGCGCTGTTCCACCAACACCAGCAGTTCAGCATCTGGAACGGCTGCGTGGAGGTAACCGGATGCCACCAATCGGTGCGCCTCATAGACCTGCGCCCCCAGCAGCACATCGGAGGCCAAGCTGGCCCCCAACCGCGACGCAACCAGTTGCAACTCGCGCGGGGCCATCGGAAACCCCAGCTTGGCGATTGGCGCACCGAACTTGGCTGTTTCTGAGGCCAGGCGAATGTCGCAACAACTGGCGATTTCCAGGCCGGCCCCCATGCAGTTGCCCTCAATCATGGCGACCACTGGCACAGGACAGTCAAGCATCGCTTGCAATCCGCCCCACACATCTTCCTCGTGAAAGGCGCGCAGGCTTTCAGGGTCGAATCGAAACGCAGGGTACTCCGAGATATCGCCACCAGCGCAAAAGTGTCCGGCTGCACCTGCAACCACCACCAGTCTGACGTCTGGGTCGGCTTTGAGTTGTCCAAAGACATTTGCCAATTGGCGCCACATGTCACGCGTCATGGCGTTGAAGCGCTCGGGCCGGCTCAATGTGACACGCGCCACGGCACCCTGACGCACCAACCCCACTTGGCCACTCATCGCGCGGCTCGCTCCGGAGCCGTCTGGCGTCGAGCGCTCCACCACCACAGTGCAAGCCCGACCAGGACCATCGGCGCACTCAACCACTGCCCCATGGACCAACCCAGCGACAGCAAACCCAGAAATTCATCTGGCTCACGGAAATACTCGGCCACAAAGCGAAAGGCGCCATAGCCAACCAAGAAAACTGCCGACACGGCACCAGTGGCCCGGGGCTTCTTGCTGTACACCCACAGGATCACAAACAGCAACAACCCCTCTAATGCGAATTGATACAACTGTGACGGGTGGCGCGGTGCGGGGCCAGCCCCTGCAAACACCATGCCCCAGGGCAATTGGGGGTCGGACACACGCCCCCATAACTCGCCATTGATGAAGTTGCCCAACCTGCCCGCCGCGAGCCCCGTGGGCACACAAGGTGCGATGAAATCAGTCACATCCAACCAGCGGCGCCCGCGGCTGTGCGCAAACCACATCGTGGCGAGGAGTACACCCAAAAAGCCGCCGTGGAAACTCATCCCCCCCTGCCAAACGGCCAAAATTTCAAGAGGATGCGATGCGTAGTAACCGAACTTGTAAAACAGCACGTAACCCAAGCGCCCGCCCAAGATCGCCCCCAGAACCCCAAGAAAAAGCACATCCTCAACATCCTGAGGTCGCCATGCAGCCGGTTGTGCGCTCTGGAAATGGGGCAACTTCAATCGCTGCCGCGCCAAGACCACGAACAATGCGAAGGCGACCAGGTACATCAGCCCATACCAATGGATGGCAACAGGCCCGAGTTGGATGGCGATGGGGTCAAATTGGGGGTGAACAAGCATGGTGG
>JALQVJ010000408.1 GCA_023260355.1 Burkholderiaceae bacterium
CCCACTGCTTGGGCGTTACCCAGTCAACGCGGCTGCGATCCTGCCGCTTCGACACCATGTGCTTCACGGTGCCAAAGGTGAAATCGGAGTCTTCGTCCGAGTTCTTCGGAACGCGGTCGTAGTTGGTGTTGGTGCCGCCGCCGTATCAATGGACGCCAAGACGATGCACCCTCCAGCATCTGTATCCCCGACCAATGTGATGTCCATCGTGGTGTCATTGGCGCCAACGGCGCTGGGAAAGTTCAGCACGCCATACGGCAATGCGACTTGCAAGGGGTCTGCGGCTTGCGCGCTCAGGCTCAGGGCAGCTGGGCTGGCGCACGGACTCAAGGCACCCTTGTCGATGAAACACACCAAGACGGCGGACTGCACGCTTGCCGCGTAGCTGATGTTGTTGGCCCAGCGAGCGCGTTGGGTGTAATTCTGATAGCTCGGTATCGCCACGGACGCCAATAGACCGATGATGGCGACCACGATCATCAGCTCGATCAACGTAAACCCTTTGTTTGTTGCCTGTCTCATCTCACCTCCGATGTTTGCAAAGGTGTGCCAGTGCACCCCCTGAATGCAAGCTATCACGAGAGATGTTTCTAGGTGATCGTTTATCGCCAAACACGGCGATGAAGTGGCCCCAACCGTGGAATATTCCCCCGCTTTGCAGGCGACCGGATTGGGGTTTTGAGCTATCGAGGTTCGCTTGAACTGCGCACCGCACGCGCATGCCACCACGTGCCAAATGCCAACACGAACCCTGCGCCAATCACGCCCGCTGCAGTTTTGCCATGGGTCCCAGATGTTGTGTGAATGTCCAGCATGGCAAACGCATCAACCACTGCCGGGTCTGTCCAAGCCATCGAGCCTGCAATCCACCCCAACAACATCGCCCCACCGCGGATCACCCAGGGCCAGCGCTCCATGACACGGATCACCAATTGGCTGCCACCGACAATGATTGGAATAGAAATGAGCAAGCCCAAGATCACCAACAACAGTTCGTGTGATTCGCCAGCATTTTGAGCTGCCCCCGCAATCGCGAGCACGTTGTCAACACTCATGACAAGGTCAGCCACGATCACCGTCTTGACCGCGCCCCACAACCGATCGCTGGCCTCGATCTGTGCATGGTCTTCATCCTCTGGGTGCAGCAACTTGATACCAATCCATATGAGCAAAATGGCACCAACCAACTTGAGAAATGGCACGCTGAGCAAGGTGAGTGCAAAGGCGATCAAAACGACGCGCAGCACGATTGCGCCAACAGTGCCCCAGATGATGCCCTTGACGCGCTGGGCCGGCGGCAAGCGGCGACAAGCCAATGCAATCACGACCGCGTTGTCACCACCCAGCAAAATATCGATGATGATGATCTGGCCAAGTGCGGTCCAAAATGAAGCGTGTAGAAAAAAGTCCAATGCTTGCTTTCAAATAGAAATGGCAACGCCGGGGCGTTGCCATCTATTGTGCCCAATGCGCAGCCCAAGTGGGCTGCCAGCGATCACAGCAAAGTCTTGAGCAACTTACCCATTTCGGATGGGTTGCGCGTGACTTTGAAGCCGCACTCTTCCATGATCGCTAGCTTGGCATCTGCCGTGTCGGCGCCGCCAGAGATCAAGGCGCCAGCGTGGCCCATGCGCTTGCCAGGAGGCGCTGTCACACCCGCGATGAATCCGACAATGGGCTTCTTCATATTGGCTTTGCACCACATCGCTGCCTCAGCCTCGTCTGGCCCACCGATTTCACCGATCATGATCACGGCGTCTGTATCAGGATCGTCGTTGAACGCTTTCATCACGTCGATGTGCTTGAGACCGTTGATGGGGTCACCACCGATACCGACGGCGCTGGACTGACCCAGACCGATCTCGGTCAACTGGGCGACCGCCTCGTAGGTCAATGTGCCTGAGCGTGAGACCACGCCAATGCGGCCCTTGCGATGAATGTGACCGGGCATGATGCCGATCTTGATTTCATCGGGTGTGATCAAACCAGGGCAGTTGGGGCCCAGCAGCAGAGTGCGCTTGCCACCTGCGGCTTCTTTGGCTTTCATTTTGTTGCGCACTTCGAGCATGTCGCGCACGGGGATGCCCTCGGTGATGCAGATGGCCAAGTCCAAGTCCGCTTCAACGGCTTCAAGGATCGCTGCCGCCGCCCCAGCCGGCGGTACGTAGATGACAGAGACGGTCGCACCCGTCTGCGCCGCTGCGTCCTTCACCGATGCATAGATCGGCACGTCGAAGATTTTTTCGCCGGCTTTTTTGGGATTCACACCAGCCACGAAGCAGTTTTTACCGTTCGCGTATTCGATGCATTTTTCGGTGTGGAATTGACCAGTCTTACCCGTGATGCCCTGGGTGATGACCTTGGTGTCTTTGTTGATCAAGATAGACATTGAACTGTTCCTTCGTGGGTCGGGGCTCAGGCCTTGACTGCGGCCACAACTTGCTGAGCGGCATCTGCCATGGTGTCAGCGCTGATGATGGGGAGACCAGAGTCAGCCAGCATTTTCTTGCCCAACTCTTCGTTGGTGCCCTTCATGCGAACCACCAATGGAACCGACAGATTCACGGCCTTGCAAGCTGTGATCACGCCTTCGGCGATGGTGTCGCAACGCATGATGCCGCCGAAAATATTCACCAAGATCGCCTTGACTTTGGGGTTCTTCAGCATGATCTTGAATGCCTCCGTGACCTTCTCAGGCGTGGCGCCGCCGCCGACGTCCAAAAAGTTCGCGGGCTCTGCACCGAACAACTTGATGGTATCCATGGTGGCCATCGCCAAACCAGCGCCGTTCACCAAACAACCAATGTTGCCGTCGAGGCTGATGTAGGCCAAGTCAAACTTGGAGGCCTCCACTTCCGCGGGATCCTCTTCGTCCAAATCGCGATACGCGACGATCTCGGGGTGACGGAATAGGGCATTCGAGTCGAAGTTGAACTTGGCGTCCAAGGCAATGATGTTGCCTTTGCTGTCGCGGTTCAAAGGGTTGATTTCGACCAGCGACGCATCGGTGTCCATGTAGCATTTGTAGAGCTTTTGGAAAACATCCACGGCTTGGGCTGTGGAGTCAGCTGGCAACCCGATGCCATCGGCGATCGCTTTGGCTTGGGCGTCGCTCAAACCCACCTGGGGGTCTACAAACTCTTTGATGATCTTTTCGGGCGTGCTGTGCGCCACTTCCTCGATGTCCATCCCGCCTTCGCTGGAGGCAATGAATGCGATTTTCTGCGTCGCGCGATCGGTCACCACAGAGACGTAATACTCTTTTTGGATGTCCGCGCCGTCTTCGATGTAGAGCCGACGAACAGGCTGCCCTTCGGGGCCTGTTTGGTGTGTGATCAACTGCATACCCAGAATCGACTCAGCCAAGGCTTTGACTTCGTCGATGCTCTTGGCGACCTTCACGCCCCCGCCTTTGCCGCGGCCACCCGCGTGAATTTGGGCCTTGACCACCCAAACTGGACCACCCAGTTTTTGAGCGGCTTCGACTGCCTCTTGAACGTTGAAAGCGGGGATACCACGGGGGACTGGAACGCCGAATTGGCGCAGTATTTCCTTGCCCTGATACTCGTGAATTTTCATGGCGGGTCTCTCTTGAGCGGGTGATCAACGGGTCCAAACGCGCGGCGGGATGGCTTGTCAACGCCCCTGCGCACGGGCTGGGAAACTCGAAGTACGGACTGTATCATGTTGCATTGCCGCAAACTTGTCCCAAACTGACAATGCGCGACACCTTGCGCATATCTCATGCAAGCGCATATTTGATCTCGGATGAGACCCCATGACTACACGCATATTCATCGATGGTGAGGCCGGAACCACTGGCCTACAAATTCGCCAACGGCTCGAATCCAACGCAGCCGTGACTCTGGTCAGCATAGAGCCCGCGCGCCGCAAAGACCCTGAGGCCAAGCGCGAGATCTTGCAGCAGGCCGACGCCGTTGTGCTGTGCCTTCACGACGATGCCGCACGCGAAACCGTGGCCATGGTGGATGCCCTCAAAGCGGCTGGCCAGTCCAACGTGAGAATTGTGGATGCGTCTACCGCGCATCGGGTGGCACCGGGCTGGGTCTATGGCTTTGCAGAGCTGTGCGCAGGCCAACGCGAGGCCATCGCCGGCGCCGACCGTGTCGCCAATCCCGGCTGCTATGCGACCGGCGCGATTGCGTTGCTTCGGCCGCTGATCGACGCAGGGCTGCTGGCCCCTGATGCGGCGGTGTGCCTGCCAAGCGTCAGTGGTTACAGCGGTGGCGGGCGAGCCATGATCGAGGCTTACGAAGCTGGCGAGGGTGCCCCTTTTGAACTGTACGCATTGGGGCTCTCACACAAGCATTTGCCGGAGATCATGCATTGCTCGGGCTTGACGCGCACACCGCTGTTTGTGCCAAGCGTGGGCGCTTTTGCCCAGGGCATGTTGGTGCAGCTGCCGCTGCAGCAGGAATGGTTGAGGGCCGGCGCCGATGCCGATACCGTTTTGTCGGTGCTCCAAACCCACTACTCGGGGAGCGAGTGGGTGAGGGTGGTCGATGGGCGGTCACAGACGAAGTTGAATGCGACGGCCCTGGCAGACCAAGACGGCATGGAGTTGCACGTCTTTGGCAATGCTGCCAACGGTCAAATTCTGTTGGTCGCCCGCCTCGACAATTTGGGCAAAGGCGCGAGTGGTGCGGCGGTGCAAAACCTACAAATCATGTTTGGCTGGTGACAAGCCCCGACCCGGCGCTGGGATCAATCGTCCTCGGCGCCGCGAATGACCCGGTACACCACGGATTGTGAAAATCCACGGCCCACCAGAAATCGCATCTGGCGGGCTTTTTCTTTGGGGTCGTCA
>JALQVJ010000303.1 GCA_023260355.1 Burkholderiaceae bacterium
CACCACGTTCTTGATCGAAGAGGCTTTTTGCCCGATCGCCACGTACACGCAGGTCATGTTTTGACCTTTTTGGTTGATGATGGCGTCCAATGCCACCGCGGTCTTACCCGTCTGGCGGTCACCAATGATCAATTCGCGCTGGCCACGGCCGATAGGCACCATGGCGTCAATGGCTTTTAAGCCAGACTGCATGGGCTGGTCAACGGATTGACGGGCAATCACACCGGGCGCCACTTTTTCGACCACGTCGGTCATTTTGGCGTTGATGGGGCCTTTGCCGTCGATGGGCTGACCCAACGCGTTCACCACGCGACCGATCAATTCGGGGCCCACAGGCACTTCCAAAATGCGACCGGTACATTTGACCGTGTTGCCTTCAGAGATGTGCTCGTACTCACCCAGAATCACGGCGCCGACAGAGTCACGCTCGAGGTTCAATGCGAGACCAAACGTGGGCACGCCGTCGGCGGTGGAGGGGAACTCCAACATCTCGCCCTGCATCACATCGGACAAACCGTGGACACGAACGATACCGTCAGTCACGGAAACAACCGTGCCTTCATTGCGCACGTTGGCTTGAGTGTTCAAGCCCTCAATGCGGGACTTGATCAATTCTGAGATTTCAGCGGGATTGAGCTGCATGTCTCTTTCCTTGTTTCTTAATTGTTGAGAGGCGACTGGTCGGCAACGGCTTACGCCATCAAAGTCGACTTCATCTGTTCCAAACGGGCTTTGATCGAAGTGTCAAACACCTCGTCACCCACCACGACGCGCACGCCACCGATCAATTCGGGGGCCAATGCGACCGTCAATTTCAAAGAGCGGCCAAAGCGCTTTTCGAGCACGACCTTCAAATCTGCTTTCGCGGCGTCATCCAGCTCAAACGCGGAATAGACCGTGGCATCGTCAACACCTTGCTTGGTGTTGACCAGTGCGCGGACTTGGCTGGCCATTTCTGGCAGCGCAGCCAATCTGCCGTTTTCAACGACAGCTTGGAGGAAGTTCGCAGCAGCAGCTGAAGGCTTGGCTTTGATCACACCATTCATCACCGACAACACCTGGTCGTCTTGGATGCGTGGGTTTTCTGCCAATGCCAATAATTCGGGCGAAGCAGAGACTGCAGCGGCCTCTTCGAGCCAGCTCATGTCTGCTGCGTCACCCTGAGAAACCTTGAAAAAGGCTTCCGCGTACGGGCGTGCAATCGTGGCGAGTTCAGCCATGGCAGATCCTGTCAGAGTTCGGTTTTGAGCTGGGCCAACAAATCTGCGTGAGCTCCAGCATTCACTTCACGGCGCAAAATTTGCTCCGCACCCTTGACCGCCAAGCTGGCCACTTCGTCACGCAAAGCTTCGCGCACTTTGTGCACTTCTGCACTGGCTTCTGCACGAGCAGCAGCCACGATTTTTGCGGCTTCATCGCTGGCGCGAGCTTTGGCCTCTTCAATCATGGTCTGCGCACGGCGCTCAGCATCAGCCAAACGCGCCGCCACTTCGTCGCGGGACTTGTTCAACTCTGCTTCAACACGATCGTTGGCAGCGGACAACTCGGTCTTGGCCTTTTCAGCGGCAGCCAAGCCTTCAGTGATCTTTGATGCGCGCTCATCCAATGCCTTGGCGATGGGTGGCCACACGAATGACATCGTGAACCAGACCAAAATGGCCAAAACGATCATCTGAGCGAACAGCGTTGCATTGATGCTCATCGCAACACCTTTCTAGAACAGGTTCGATTCATACCAGTGATGCTGTCAAGGTCCGACGCGGCAGGCGCCGCCCCAGACCGTTTCAGTCATCAATTAGGCCAGTGCGAAGGGGTTTGCAAAGGCGAACAGCAGAGCGATAGCAACGCCGATCAGGAACGCAGCATCAATCAAACCGGCCAACAAGAACATTTTGGTTTGCAGGTCGTTCATCAACTCAGGTTGACGTGCACCAGATTCCAAAAACTTACCGCCCATCATGCCGATGCCGATAGAAGCGCCCATTGCGCCCAGACCCACGATCAAACCACAAGCCAATGCGACCAGACCCAGAATGTTTTCCATGATGACTCCTTGGAGAAGAAAGAAAGAAAAAGAAAAGAAAAGTGAAATCCGATTAGTGCGCGTCGTGAGCCTGACCCACATAGATGAGGGTCAGCATCATGAAGATGAATGCTTGAAGCGTGATAACCAAGATGTGGAAAATGGCCCAGATCGTTCCTGCGATCAAATGACCAACGAACAGCAAACCGCCCGTCAATGACAACGCGGCATAGCCACCCAGCAAGGCGATCAGCATAAACACCAACTCACCAGCATACATGTTGCCGAACAGTCGCATGCCATGCGAGACGGTCTTGGCAACGAACTCGATCATTTGCATCAAAAAGTTAATGATGCCCAGGATCAGTGCGAAAACAGGGTTCTTGCTGGTACCAAATGGTGCGCTAACCAATTCGTGCGCCCAACCGCCCAAGCCTTTGATTTTGACGTTGTAGTACAGGCAGATCAACAACACGGACACAGACATACCCAAGGTCGTTGACAAATCAGCAGTTGGCACCACGCGCAGGTAGGCGTGGTGAGGATCATGTCCAGCAGCGCCATAAATCAACTGCCAAATCAGGGGGAGCAAATCGACCGGCAGCAGGTCCATCGCGTTCAACAAGAAAATCCAGAGAAACACCACCAATGCAAGCGGCGCCACCATCTTGCGGCTGTTGGCATTGTGAATCACGGACTTGGCTTGGCCGTCAACCATTTCAAAGAGGATCTCTACAGCCGCCTGGAAACGCCCAGGGACACCCGCTGTCGCCTGCCTTGCAGCGCGCCACAACAGGAAGCACACCACAGCACCCAACACCGAAGCGATGATGATGGAGTCTAGGTTCAAGTATGAGAAATCGACGATTCCTGTTTGCTTGTCACCGACATTGGTCAGGTGAGTCAAGTGGTGGGTGATGTACTCACCCGCCGTCATTCCGTGTCCTTCAGCAGCCATAACAACTCTTTTATGAACTTATGCTCAACGCCTGCGCCGCACCGATGCTCGCCACGCGACCACCGCATGCGCCTTGAGCGCCACCACAACACCGACCAGCAAAGCCAGCCAACTGGGAGATTCAAACCACCAAATCGCACCAGCCATGAGGCCGATGGAACCCAGGAGCTTGACCCCCTCCCACACAAAAAATCCCGTCAAAGCAGCAGTTGCAGGCCGGATCGCATTGCGCTGACCTCTCGCGAGAGCCACCGCCATCAATGTGGATGGCACCGCAATGGAAGCGACCCCATACAACATCTCTGCAGCCCACATCGTTGGTGCGCCTGCCAGCCAAGCCAGCAAGACCGCGGCCAAAGACCACAACCACTGCCCCCCGATGACCTCGCTGAGAGGCACCTGAGGATGCTCTGCACGCCATTGCCGCGCTTGTTCGCGCGTCAATGGCTTGAATTCGTCGTCTTGCGCCCCAGATGATTGGTTCCAACTGTCCGTCATCACAATCCCTGGCTTAGCATTCCGCTTTGTGCAGCGCAGCATTTTCGGCTGGCTGCATTACTGGCAGTTTACAAATCCCCACTTGCTTTTCGCATCAATCGAAACGCACGCGGTGTCGCACAAAACCCGCGATTATATACACAGAACTTCCCCCGCGAGATAATCCCCCCATGACCAAGAACACGCCCGAGAGCGACTCACTCATCGAATATCCCTGCCGTTTCCCCATCAAAGTCATGGGCGCCAAGCACCCTGATTTTGTCGAGGCGATCGTTGCGGTTGCTCAGGAATTTGAGCCAGAGTTTGATGCCGCGACAGTCAGCATCAACACCAGCAAAGGGGGCAACTACCTCGGGCTGACACTGGCCGTCTGGGTGACACATCGAGAGCAACTTGACAACCTGTACCGCGCATTGACTGGCCACCCCATGGTCAAAGTGGTGCTTTGAAACCGTTGCCCACCTTTGATATGCCAACCGATCGCAGCTTGCGGGTTAGAGATTGGGGCCTGGTCGATTACGCGGTGACATTCGATGCGATGCGCGATTTCACGGCACAACGCAGCGCCGACGCCCAAGACGAATTGTGGCTTTGCGAGCACCACCCGGTTTTCACACAGGGTCTTGCCGGTCGCCCCGATCACGTGCTCGTCCAATCGCAGATTCCGATCGTCCAAAGCAACCGCGGCGGCCAGGTAACCTACCATGGTCCTGGTCAAGTGGTCATTTATCCGCTGATCGATCTCAAGCGCGCGGGCTACTATGTCAAGGAATATGTGTTTAAGCTCGAAGAGGCTGTCATCCGAACGTTGGCAGATTGGCATGTGACAGGATTGCGCGTGCCATCGGCGCCCGGCATCTACGTGCGCCCCCAATCGCCATCCGACCATCGGGCGTGGCACAGCACCAACACGCCGGAAAACCCATTCAATCAGCTGGCCAAAATCAGCGCGCTGGGCATCAAAGTCAGCCGCCACTGCACCTACCATGGCATCGCCTTGAACGTGGCCATGGACTTGAGCCCATTCGCTGACATCAACCCCTGCGGTTATGAAGGTTTACAAACCGTTGACCTTCGTACAATAGGCATCCAAGCCCCAGTAGACGGGGTGTCACAAGCGTTGGTATCGCACCTCGCTCACCTAATTTGAGACCCCACATGTCTTCCTCGCCCGCACAGCCATACGACGCTTCAGCCAAACAAAAATCTGCGGACAAAGTGTCGAGGATTCCCGTCAAGGTGGTCCCCTCCGAGGTGTTGAAGAAGCCCGAATGGATTCGCGTGAAGGCGGGCAGCCCGACGACGCGTTTCTACGAGATCAAAGATATCCTGCGCCAAAACAAACTGGTCACTGTGTGTGAGGAGGCGAGCTGCCCCAATATCGGCGAGTGCTTTGGGAAAGGCACCGCGACCTTCATGATCATGGGCGACAAGTGCACGCGCCGTTGCCCGTTCTGTGATGTCGGTCATGGCCGGCCCGATCCGCTGGACCCAGACGAGCCCCTTAACTTGGCCAAGACCATTGCCGCACTCCAATTGAAGTATGTGGTGATCACGAGTGTGGACCGTGACGATTTGAAGGACGGCGGCAGCCAACACTTTGTGGACTGCATTCAGCAAGTTCGCTTGCATTCTCCGCAAACTCAAATCGAGATTTTGACGCCCGACTTTCGCGGCCGCGACGATCGTGCGCTCAACATTTTGAAGGCGGCGCCCCCTGATGTGATGAATCACAACTTGGAGACAGTACCTCGTTTGTACAAAGAGGCTCGGCCCGGATCTGACTACCAGTTCAGCCTGAATTTGCTCAAGAAATTCAAGGATCTGTTCCCAAGCGTCCCGACCAAGAGCGGGTTGATGGTCGGCTTGGGTGAGACCGATGACGAGATCTTGGAAGTGATGCGCGACATGCGTGCGCACAACATTGACATGTTGACCATTGGCCAATACCTGGCTCCTAGCGGACACCATATTCCGGTGCGCAGGTATGTGCACCCTGATACCTTCAAGATGTTTGAAGAAAAGGCGCACGAGATGGGCTTCAGCCATGCGGCCATTGGCGCAATGGTGCGGTCCAGCTATCACGCCGACCAACAGGCCCACGCAGCGGGGGTCTGATGCCACGACTGCTTGATCGAGTGCCCTCCAGCGCGTGGGCTCTCGCCACTGTGCTCGTGTGGGCCTCATTGGCACCAATGGGTGTGAGCGTGAAACACCTGCCACCGTTTTTAATCACTGGCTGTGGCTTGGTGGTTGGTGGTTTGCTGGCGCTGCCTCAAATCATCAAGCAACGCCTTTGGCGATTGGATGCAGCGACATGGGCCATCGGCATTTATGGGCTGTTTGGCTACCACGCACTGCTGTTTGCGGCACTGCAATTGGCGCCTCCCGTGGCTGCCAATTTGATCAACTATTTGTGGCCGATGGGCATCGTTGTGCTCGCAGCATGGTTGGTCCCCGGCGTGCGCTGGACTTGGGGCCACGCTGGTGCGGCGATCTTGGGTTTTGCCGGAAGCGCGATGGCCATCTTGGGCAACCACTCGGTCAACGCCCCTCTGCCCACCGAATGGCTTGGCTATGGCTTTGCACTGGCTGCTGCATTCATCTGGTCAACCTACTCTTTGCTGACCAAGAGACGCAGCCACGTACCGACCGCCGCTATTGGCGCCTTGTGCCTGGCCGCAGGGGGTCTGTCTTTGCTGATGCATTGGCTTTTTGAATCGCCGGTCACGCCAAACGGTGCGGACACAGCGGTGCTGATCTTGCTTGGCCTGGGCCCTGTTGGCGGCGCGTTTTTTTTATGGGATTTGGCCCTCAAGAAAGGCGACGCACGGCAAGTCGGCTTGTGGGCGTTTTTGACACCCGTGTTATCCACGGGTGCGTTGGCTTGGCAAAGCGGGCAAGCCCTGCAGTGGCAGTGGCTGGCGGCCACCGCGCTGGTCGTCGCCTCGGCAGTCATCGGTCGATGGGCGGGGGCGAGGGCCGCTCAAGCCAGTCCAGCGCCTTAAGGGTTTGCAATCAAGGTCTGCGGCTCGTTGCTGGCCAAGACCTGCTGGGCCCAGGGCACCAGTCGGCGTGTATCACTGCGAAGCACCTGTTGCTTGACTGCGAGGATCTGTGAAGGGTGCATCAAGAAGTGGCGCAAACCCAGCCCCAATAACAAGGGCGTCAACGCGACGTCTCCCGCCATTTCGCCGCAGACTGCCACCTCTTTGCCGCATACACGGCCAGCCTCGATGGTCTGCGCCAGCAATCGCAACACAGCAGGGTGCGTTGCGTCATAGAGGTGAGACACAGACTCATCCACTCGGTCGATGGCCAATGTGTATTGAATCAAATCATTGGTGCCGATCGATAAAAAGTCAAAATGCTCTAGAAACAGCGGCGCCATCACTGCGGCGGCAGGCACCTCCACCATGGCGCCAATTCTGACCGGGCCATAGAGCACGCCCTCGTTGTCAAGCAACGCACGGGCTCGATCAATCATGATGTGAATTTGGCGAATCTCGCTCAAGTGAGCCACCATGGGGAACAGCACGTTCACGCGGCCATGAGCGGCTGCGCGCAAGATGGCCTTGAGCTGGGTAATAAACATCGATGGCTCGGACAGGCTCCACCGAATTGCGCGAAGACCCAACGCGGGATTCAGTTTGTCGTGGCTATAACGCGCAGGGGAATCCAATGGCTTGTCCGCACCTACATCAATGGTGCGAATCGTGACAGGCATGCCTAACATGCCCTCTACCGCAGCTTTGTACGCCTCGTATTGCTCTTGCTCATCGGGCAGCGCTGATTTGCCTTGCGAACTGCGCCCCATGAACAGAAACTCGCTCCGGAACAATCCAACGCCGACAGCACCCGCAGCCAATGCAGGCTCCGCGTCGGCCGGCAACTCAATGTTGGCCATCAGCTCAACAGGCTGGCCATCCAAGGTCACTGACGGGGTGTTTCGCAAACGCCCCAGCCTCTCGCGCTCCAATACGCCTTCGCGCTGTTTGAATGCGTATTCGTCTAGCAAGATGCCCGAGGGGTCAACCACCACGACCCCCGAGTCGCCGTCGATCACGATCCAATCATCTTGTTTGATGATGTGGCTTGCAGATCGGGCGCCCACCACAGCGGGGATATCCAAGCTGCGCGCGACGATCGCAGTGTGCGAAGTTTTACCGCCCACGTCGGTCACAAAGCCTGTGAACACGCTTTGTTTGAACTGCAACAGGTCGGCTGGACTGAGGTCATGCGCGACCAAGACCAACGGCACCCCCTCCTGCTCCAAAGCTTTGGATGAGGCTTGCTCCAAACCGTGTGCTTCGCCTTTGAGTGCGGCCAGCAAGCGCTCCACCAACTGAGAGACATCCGCCTTGCGCTCTCTGAGGTACGGGTCTTCCATCTCATCGAACTGCCGACTGACCACATCCAGCTGTGACGTCAGGGCCCATTCGGCGTTGTAGCGGCGCTCAACAATCCAATTGCGCACGCCCTCTGACATGGTCTGATCTTGGAGCAACATCAGTTGCACATCCAACAAGGCTTGCAGCTCGGCAGGGGCATCAACAGCAGGCAAAGTCGCCACGTGGGCTTTGACGCGTTCAATCTCAGTGATGACACCATCTCGCGCGCGGCGCAGCCGGGCCAACTCGCCCTCGACGTCCTGTTCCCCGACCAAGTAGTGGCGCACATCCATGTGGCTGGCACCCACGACCACGGCGCGACCGACGGTCACACCGCGCGATACCGCCTGGCCATGAATGGCGAAACTCATTCGCCCTCTCCAAATTTGTCCTCAAACAGGGCAGCGAGTGCTTGCATGGCGACAGCTTCATCGCTGCCGTCGCATTCCAACTCAACCTCTGTGCCGATCCCTGCAGCCAACATCATCACGCCCATGATGCTTTTCGCATTCACGCGTCGGCTCCCACGAGACAGCCATATGTCGCAGGCGAACTGGCCTGCCAGCTTCGACAGCTTGGCTGAAGCGCGGGCATGCAAGCCTAATTTATTGCTGATGGTGATGCTGCTTTTGACCATTTTCTGCTCGTCTCAATTGATTTTGCGGCGCCGCAGCACCGACAGCGATCACACCTTGCGTACCGCCCGCCACTGCTCGGTTGACCAACGCATCCAACGCCTCGGCTCGGTATGTCACTGCTCGCATCAGCATCGGCAAGTTGACGCCCGTCACCAACCGAGACTGGATGCCATCGGTGATCAACGCCGCAACGTTGCAAGGCGTGCCACCGAACACATCTGAGAGGACCAACACCTCTGTCGCCCCACTCGCGGCGATCTGGGCCTTGGCATGGGCCACAGTCTGTTCGGGCGCCTCATCCGCGGGCACGTCAAGCGTGAGCAAGTCTTTGGCTTCGTCGGGGAACACATGACTCACGCACGCCCGCAAGGCCGAAGCCAGCGGGGCATGGGCGATGACGAATAAGGTAACCATGCTCACATTATGTGCCAGCTGTCTGGCATCTCGCAGTCACTGACCGAGGGGCACTTGCGATTTGGGTAATGTGAGTCCACCCCAAAACGTTTCAAAGTCTCGCAGCTTGTTCTCTCCGCGCTGAAACGTCGCGAGTTGGACCAACCATTTGCCTTGGTGGACGAAATGGAACTCGATCCGCAAGGACTGGCCTTGGCTCTGGCCCTCACCGCGCCAGCGCCACGCCTGCTGTGCATGAGGCACGTCAATGCGCTCCACAGCGCTAGGCGCTGTGACCCTGGCACTCGCGAGGCTCCCTTGAAGCCAGGCGCGCATCGCGGCCTCCCCTTGGTCGGCGCTTTGAACCGGCAACCAGGCCACGGCATACGTGGTGCCATCAAGCTCACAGCTGCGCATTTCCAGTGGCGCTGCCCCACCTGGCATCGGGACTTGGCGTTGCGCCTCATCGGGCTTGCAGGGGATCATGGCCGTGACGCCGTAGTCATAGAGGGTGATCACGCGCCAGTTTTCGGAGGGGCTGCAGCCCACAAGCCATGTGAGCAATCCCATGAAGAACCAATGGCGCACGTGTTTCATCTGCATGTCTCGGTAGCGTCGTCAAACCCTATTATCTTGGCACACAATTTTGCACATGTTGCAGCCCCACACCTCCCCCATGCCTTCCACTTCACTTTCAGGCATTCGCGTGCTCGACCTTTCACGCGTGCTTGCCGGGCCGTGGTGCACCCAAACGCTCGCCGACCTTGGGGCCGATGTGATCAAAGTGGAGCGCCCCAAGGTGGGTGATGACACCCGGACTTGGGGGCCCCCTTTTTTGGCGAAGCCCAACGGCGAGGACTCCCAAGAGTCTGCCTACTACTTGTGCGCCAACCGGAATAAACGGTCCATGTGTTGCGACATTTCTCACCCCGATGGGCAGGCACTGATCCGTGAGTTGGCAAAAATCAGCGATATTTTTGTTGAGAATTACAAGGTTGGGGACATGGCGCGCTACGGCCTGGATTTCGAATCATTGCGCGCGATCAACCCCCGGCTGGTGTATTGCTCCGTCACAGGGTACGGCCAGACGGGGCCCTACCATG
>JALQVJ010000315.1 GCA_023260355.1 Burkholderiaceae bacterium
TAAATTGCAAAGCCTGCAGTGGCAATGGCTTCGCATGCTTGCTCACCTTGGCGCCGGGCTTGCGCACCGGGGCCTCTGTCCAGACAACCTGCCAACCTTCGCCAGATTCAGCGCGCTCGAGCGTGCCACGGAACTTTTTTCGATTGGCGTACGCTCCCATCTCGGGCCCCAACGCGTCTCTCAGCGTCAAATCAATCAACTCGCCTTCGAAGCGTTCCAAGTCGGCCTCGTGACGCAGCAACCGGTCAATGCCAGGTGAACCAACTTCCAATCGTTTGTAGTCGACTGCTTCGACCTCTAACAAAAACTGCAGCTGACGGGTCACCGCCTCACAGTCCTCGACAGTCACCGCAGCAGATGGCTGACCTTTCACGTAGGGCAGATCAATGGTGATGCGCAGCAGACCGCCGGCCGTGCGCTGCACTTCCACCAAGTCGTAGCCCATTCCAGTGACGGTTGTTTCAACCGCTTCTTGCCACCCCATCGAACAATCTGCCTTTCGTAAAACCCAGGACAACGCCACCTCTTGGCGCTGCCTCAACATTGGTCCGACACCCCAGCCACACCAAGTGCTCGCCAACTCATGCGGCGTGCGGTCACCCCCGACGACACGGGAACCCAAACGGAATCCCACGCAGGACCCCCAAAACACGCCAACCAAAAAATGGCAAAAAAAATGGGCGGTTCGTTTGCCGCCCATTGCATTTGGTTGCTAGCCCAAGATTATAGCTTAAAAATCGTGCAAAAACAATGTCTTTTGGATGATGAGTGGACAAGCTTGGCCTTGAAATCAGCCTTCCAAAATCCACTGGATCACGCTCTTCGCGACGAACCCCAGCATCCCGAGGCTGAGTACGAAGAACAATATAAAGGTGCCGAATTTTCCAGCCTTGGCCTCTCTCGCCAGGTTGAAGACAATGAATAGCATGTACAGGATGAACGCGGTCACGCCCACGGACAAGCCGTACTGGGCGATCTCACCCTCAGTCAGTCCAAATAGCACCGTGTTATCCATGGTCACCCCCAGCACTGCCCATAGGTTGAGGCTGGACCATGTTGGCGGGTACCAAGTCGGTATAGGCATGCCAGCTTGCATGGGCGAGCCAAGGCACAATCACGACCAGCGCAAGCATGCCGGTCAGCATCCCTACTCCGACCAACACCATCAAAAGAAAAGCCCACAAAGCCATCACATGGGGGTGACTGCTGCAAACCACCCAGCTGACCGATACAGCCTGCCGCACGGACACCGGCTTGTCCAACAGCATGGGCATCGCAATCACGCTGGATGCAAACATGGGCGCTGCCAAGAAGCCACCCAAAATGAGCCAGAGGCTGAACACCCAACCTTGCGGCGCGAGGACCACATGCCGCAGGAAGTCAATCGGCTTGCTGACCGGCACTGCCGCGAACAAGGTGATGAAGCCAGCTGAGGTCAGAACCCAGCCGGTGCCAGCGACACCCAACAACAGACCAAAGACCATCAGCCGCCGATCTGGGCGCTTCCAAACGGCGAACACGTCGTTCAGTGGCAAACGCTGTGCATGTTGAAGGCGCCGACTGATTTCATACAAGCCGGTCACAGCAACGGGCGCGACGATCAAGAAACCGGAGTACGCGCCTGCCAGCAACCAAAACTGATCGTGGGCAACCGCCAGCAATAGCCAACCGAATATGACAAATGCCAAACCGTGAATCAGGCCAGGCACAGGGTGCGCGCGCAAATCACGCAACCCGGCTGCGAGCCAATCCAGAACTGCACTGATGGGGACTCTTCGCTCGCCGTTAGCGGCAAGCGCAATGGGGGTTCTCATGGCTGCTCCCTTGCGCGCTTCAATAGACCAATGGACGTCCATTATCGCGGCAGGACGACGCCACCATCATGCGACAATCGCGCCTGAATCATCTGAGGAGTCACAAAAATGAACCCAAATCAAGGCTTTCTATCCGGCAAGCGTTTGCTCATCACCGGCGTGCTGTCCAACCGATCCATTGCATACGGGATCGCAAAGGCGTGTTACGCGCAAGGCGCTGAGTTGGCATTCAGCTACGTCGGCGAAAGATTCAAAGAGCGCATCACGGAGTTCGCTGGTGAGTTTGGGTCTGAACTGGTTTTTGACTGCGACGTCGGGGACGATGCACAAATCGAGGCGATGTTTGCAGGACTCAAACAGAGCTGGCCGACATTTGACGGGTTCGTCCATGCGATTGGCTTTGCGCCGCGCGAGGCGATTGCGGGCGATTTTCTCGAAGGCCTGAGCCGCGAAGGGTTCAAGATTGCGCACGATATCAGCGCCTACAGCTTCCCCGCCATGGCAAAAGCCGCATTGCCGATGCTCAACCCCAGTTCCGCGCTGTTGACGCTGAGCTACCTGGGGTCGTTGAAGGTGGTTCCCAACTACAACACCATGGGCTTGGCCAAGGCATCCCTCGAAGCATCGGTTCGCTACCTGGCCGAATCGCTTGGTCCACGTGGCATTCGTGTCAACGGCATCAGCGCAGGCCCCATCAAAACGCTGGCGGCCAGCGGTATCAAAGGATTTGGCAAGATTTTGAATGTGGTGGCAGAAACCGCCCCCATTCGCCGCAACGTCACGATCGATGATGTGGGCAACGTGGCTGCATTCATGCTCTCCGATTTGTCAGCCGGTGTGACCGCGGAAATCACATATGTGGACGGCGGATTCAGCCAAGTGGTGGGTGGCATGGCCGAACCCAGCTGAGACTGCTCACGCGCGCCGAGGGCAGCGCTCTGAAGATCTCAAGGCTTCGTGCCAGTTGCGATGCCGGAGGTTGAAAGCGAAGCGCTGCCCATCGCGGCAACCCATGGTGCAAGGTGGTGCGCGCAGCATCTGCCCGTGATGCATAAAAAAAAGGACTCGCAATCGCGAGTCCTTTTTGTATTTGGTGGGTCGTGCGGGGATCGAACCCACGACAAACGGATTAAAAGTCCGCTGCTCTACCAGCTGAGCTAACGACCCGATCACTGCGCTTCAAAGGCAAGCCTTTGTTGCTGTGAAGCCTCGCATTATAGACACAAAACAGGGCCTTTTAAAAGTGGCCCTTCATTTTTTTGTGCTCACGCTCGAGGCTTGATGCATCAACATTTCCATCGCTGCGGACGCTGCGACCAAACCAAAGGTGCCAGTGACGGTCGCAGCTGAGCCATACCCGTGGCAGTTCAAACTCTGATCCGCTTGCCCGCCGATGTCACAAGGGTCCTGCGACGGCATGACCTGCTCTCGACTGAACACGCAAGACAACTTCATCTTTTGGTCGCGTGGGGTCCCATGGTGCCGGCGCAACTCATAGCGAAGCTTAGCCAACAATGGATCATGCGAGACATCACTCAGGTCGGACAACTCCACATCTTGAGGTCTGCGTTTGCCTCCAGCCGCGCCAACACAT
>JALQVJ010000350.1 GCA_023260355.1 Burkholderiaceae bacterium
GAAGTGCGTCAGATCATGGCGCAGGTGGGTATTCGCCAATTCGACGAACTCATTGGCCGCGCAGACTTGCTGGACACCCGCAAGGGCGTTGAGCACTGGACAGCCAAGGGCTTGGATTTCTCTCGCTTGTTCTATCAGCCACCCATGCCTGCAGAGGTTTCGCGTTACCACACAGAAACGCAAGACCATGGTTTGGAAAAGGCGCTGGACCAGCGTTTGATTGAAAAATCCCGCGCAGCATTGGACAAGGGCGAGAAGGTCAAATTCATGGACCAAGCCCGCAACGTCAACCGCACCGTGGGTGCGATGTTGTCAGGTGAGCTGGTGCGTTTGCGTCCAGAAGGTTTGCCAGACGACACCTTGCACATCCAGTTGGAGGGCACGGGGGGGCAGTCATTCGGTGCTTTCTTGGCCAACGGCATCACGTTGAGCTTGGTGGGTGAGGCCAACGACTACACAGGCAAGGGTTTGAGCGGTGGGCGCATCATCGTGCGCCCAAGTTTGGACTTCCGTGGCGACGCCGCGAACAACATCATCGTTGGAAACACGGTGCTCTATGGCGCAACTCGCGGTGAGGCCTTCTTCAGTGGCGTTGCCGGCGAGCGCTTTGCTGTGCGCTTGTCGGGTGCACAGGCAGTGGTCGAGGGCACAGGTGACCACGGCTGCGAATACATGACGGGCGGTACGGTCGTCGTGTTGGGCGCAACAGGTCGCAACTTCGCCGCGGGTATGAGTGGTGGTGTGGCGTACGTGTATGACGAAGACGGAACCTTCCACCAGCGCTGTAACCAAGCCATGGTGGCCTTGGACCCTGTGCTCAAAGAAGCAGACCAAAAGGCGCAAGTCGACGTCGCCGTGTGGCACCGAGGATTCAGCGATGAGGTTCAACTCAAGCAAATGATCAGCGAACATTTGCGCTTGACGGGCTCCAAGCGCGCGCGCGACCTGTTGGATCACTGGGAGCAGGCCCGTGCGAAATTTGTGAAGGTCTTCCCCCATGAGTACAAGCGTGCTCTGGGAGAAATGCATGCCAAGCCGGCTGCAGTGGCCAAAGGTCAACAATCCGCGAAAGCGTCAGCCTAACCATCAGAGGAATTGATCATGGGAAAAGCGACAGGATTCATGGAGTTTGAGCGTGTGGAAGAGGGTTACGAGGAGCCGTCCAAGCGCGTCAAACATTACAAAGAGTTTGTGATTGGTTTGGATGAGGCCAGCGCCTCGGTGCAAGCGGCCCGTTGCATGGACTGCGGCACACCGTTTTGTAACAACGGCTGTCCGGTCAACAACATCATCCCCGACTTCAATGACTTGGTGTACACCAAGCAGTGGCGCCATGCCATCGACGTGCTGCATTCCACCAATAACTTTCCTGAGTTCACCGGCCGCATTTGCCCCGCTCCTTGCGAGGCGGCGTGCACCTTGAATTTCAACAGTGATCCAGTGGGAATCAAGTCGATTGAGCACGCGATCATCGATCGCGCATGGGCAGAAGGCTGGGTTGTACCTCAGCCCGCCAGCCGCAAGACAGGCAAGAAAATTGCCGTGGTCGGGGCTGGCCCTGCTGGCATGGCTGCGGCCCAACAGTTGGCGCGCGCGGGCCACGATGTGACTTTGTTTGAAAAGAACGACCGTGTGGGCGGCTTGCTGCGCTATGGCATTCCTGACTTCAAGATGGAAAAGTCTCACATTGACCGCCGCGTGGCGCAAATGGAAGCCGAGGGCGTGACCTTCCGCACGGGCGTCTTGGTCGGCGCTTGGCCAAAGGACACCAAGGTCTACAACTGGTCCAAGGAAACCGTCCAAGCAGACGCTGTGTTGGCCGAGTTCGATGCCGTTTTGTTGACCGGCGGTTCAGAGCAGCCACGGGACTTGCCAGTGCCTGGTCGTGAATTGAATGGCATCCATTTCGCGCTCGAGTTGCTGCAGCAGCAAAACAAGATCAACGCAGGTGATGCGTACCCCAACCCGATTCGGGCAGACGGCAAACATGTCGTCGTGATTGGTGGTGGTGACACAGGCAGCGATTGCGTGGGCACCAGCAACCGCCACGGCGCCGCTAGCGTGGTTCAGTTCGAGGTCATGCCAATGCCTCCCGAGCAAGAGAACAAAGCCATGATTTGGCCTTATTGGCCCCTGAAGTTGCGCACCAGCAGCAGCCACGAAGAAGGTTGCACGCGTGAATTCGCCGTCTCAACCAAGCTGTTCTATGGCGAAAATGGCCAAGTCAAAGGCTTGAAGACTGTTGAAGTCGAATTCAAGAATGGCAAGCTCGAGGAAGTCCCCGGCACGGAAAAGGACGTCAAGGCAGATTTGGTGTTGCTCGCCATGGGGTTCACCAATCCGATGGCGTCGGTTTTGGACGCGTTCGGTGTCGCCAAAGATGGGCGCGGCAATGCACTGGCTTCAACCGAAGAAACCCATGGTTACGCCACCAATGTCGACAAAGTTTTTGCCGCAGGCGACATGCGTCGCGGGCAAAGTTTGGTGGTTTGGGCGATTCGTGAAGGTCGCCAAGCCGCCCGCGCGATTGATGAATTCCTGATGGGCGAAACAGCGCTTCCCCGCTGATTGCAGGAAAGCCAAAGCACCCCACTGGCGCCACAGGCGTCAGTGGGGTGTTCATTTTCTGCCCGGTCACTCAGTTCAGGCGCTTCATTTATCATGCGTGAAGGGGGTCTGTCCCACGGCCCGTGTCGCCGCCGCGCAAACCTGTGATTTAGAAAGCTTGTTGTGTCTTCTCCCGTGTTGGCTGAGTTCGATCAGGTTCACTTTGCTTATCAGCCGCATGCGCCGATATTGCAGGGCGTTAGCCTGCAGATTCCGCGCGGCAAAGTGACCGCTCTGATGGGGGCGTCTGGCGGTGGTAAGACGACGCTTTTGCGGTTGCTCGGTGGACAAATCCAAGCGCAGTCCGGTCGTGTACACGTGTTTGGGCAAGCACTCGATCAAGTCGACCATCAAAACCTGTATGCCCTGCGTCGGCGCATGGGCATGTTGTTCCAGTTTGGGGCCTTGTTCACCGATTTGACCGTGTTTGACAATGTCGCTTTTCCGCTGCGTGAGCACACGCGTTTGCCGGAAAACCTCATCCGAGACATCGTGCTCCTCAAGCTCAACGCGGTTGGGTTGAGGGGCGCGCGCGATTTATACCCTGCAGATATATCTGGAGGAATGGCGCGCCGTGTGGCGCTGGCTCGAGCGATGGCACTGGACCCGGAGCTCATGATGTACGACGAGCCATTTGCTGGGTTGGACCCGATTTCTCTGGGCACGGCCGCCCAGCTCATACGCCAATTGAATGACGCTTTGGGGCTGACCAGCGTCATCGTTTCGCATGACCTCGATGAGACGTTTCGGATCGCGGATCACGTGGTGATCCTCGCGAACGGGCGCATCGCAACGCAGGGCACCCCTGAGCAAGTTCGCCAATGTGCAGACCCGCTGGTGCGCCAATTCGTCAACGCAAGTGCGGAGGGGCCTGTGCGTTTCCATTACCCTGCCCCCGATTTGTCAGCCGATTTCATGCTGGGCACGTCGAAGGGGGGGCAACTGTGAAAGGCCTGAGCCATATTGGTTGGGTGACTCGCGCATGGCTGGCTCGGCTTGGGCGAGGCTTCATGTTGTTTTTTAGGCTGCTGGTGGTGGCCCCGAGGGCTATGTTGCGGTTTGGGTTGGTCCGCGATCAGATGCACTTTTTGGGCAATCACAGCCTTCTGATCATTGTGGTCTCAGGCGCCTTTGTGGGTTTTGTGCTGGGATTGCAGGGTTATTACACCTTGCAACGCTACGGCTCCTCGGAGGCACTGGGGTTGTTGGTCGCCCTGAGTTTGGTGCGCGAGTTGGGGCCAGTCGTCGCGGCGTTGTTGTTTGCCGGGCGCGCCGGGACTTCGCTCACTGCCGAAATTGGGCTCATGAAGGCTGGCGAGCAATTGACGGCGATGGAAATGATGGCCGTTGACCCGGTTGCGCGTATTTTGGCACCCCGATTCTTGGGCGGCGCACTGGTGATGCCGATACTGGCGGCGGTCTTCAGTGCAGTTGGTATTTTGGGTGGCTGGTTGGTGGGCGTCGTCTTGATTGGTGTCGATGAGGGCTCGTTTTGGAGCCAAATGCAATCAGGTGTTGATGTGTGGCGCGACGTTGGCAACGGCATTGTGAAGAGCATGGTTTTTGGAGTCGTTGTGACGTTTTTGGCCGTCCTGCAAGGTTTCTCATGTCAGGCCACCCCTGAGGGGGTTGCCAAAGCCACGACACGCACTGTGGTCATGGCATCGCTCAGCGTTCTGGCCTTAGACTTTTTACTGACCGCGCTGATGTTCTCGATTTGAGCGTGCGCGAAGGAAAACAACAATGCAAAAATCTAAATGGGATGTATGGGTTGGCCTGCTGGTTGTCACAGGGGTGCTGGCCATTGCTTTTTTGGCCATGAAGTCAGCGAATCTGCTCCAAACAAATTGGGGAGGAACGTATCAAATCACCGCGCGATTTGAAAACATTGGGGGACTCAAGCCCCAAGCGGCGGTGAAAAGCGCGGGTGTGGTGGTCGGGCGGGTCCAGTCGATTCGCTTTGATATGCAAACCTACCAAGCCCGCGTGGTGATGAACATCAACAAGGAGTTCTTGTTTCCCAAAGATTCGTCTTTGAAGATTTTGACCAGCGGCTTGCTGGGTGAGCAGTATGTGGGCGTACAAGCGGGTTATGCGGCCAAGACGTGGCAAGGTGGCGAAGTCGTCACCCAAACCCAGTCTGCAGTGGTGTTGGAGAGCTTGATCAGCCAGTTTTTGTTCAATCAAACGGCCAACAAAGCGGATGGACAAAAATGAAAGCCAAGTTTGCAAGTCTTGCGTTGATCTTGACCGCTCTGGGCGGCTGTGCGACGGGACCCTATGCCGATCCCAAAGACCCGTTCGAGCCGCTGAATCGCGAGATTTACGCGTTCAATGACTCGGTAGACCAAGCCATTGCTGCGCCTGTGGCGCGCACTTACAAGCAGGTGGTGCCCGAGCTTGTGCAAGAAGGCGTGGGTCATTTTTTTGGCAACTTGGGAGATGCTTGGTCAGGGGTCAACGCGTTGTTGCAAGGCCAAGGGGAAGCCGGCCTCACCAACCTCATGCGGTTCACGACCAACACGGTTTTTGGTTTTTGGGGCGTGCTGGATATCGCGACTGAGATGCGCATGCGCAGAACAACAACAAACCTGAGTGATACCTTGGGGGTTTGGGGGGTTCCGACGGGCCCGTACGTGGTTCTGCCGTTGTTGGGGCCTTCCACCGCGCGTGGCGTGGTGGGCAAAGTCGGCGAAAGCCATGCCGGCCCTGTCGCGAACCCATTGAACGAGGTGAACGACAAGCAAACACGCATCGGCTTGGGCTTGCTGGGGGTGGTTGATCAGCGGGCTGGTTTGCTGAATGTCACAGATCGGCTGGGTGGATTGGCGCTGGACCCCTATAGTTTTGTCCGTGATGCCTATCTGCAACGGGAAGCCCATAGAATTTCTCCTCAGCAATAAGAGCTCTCAAAAGGAGCTGAAACAGGGAAGAAAGGTCAATCGTGCATCCAGTCATCAAACGGTTTAGATCGGTCGTTGTCTTGGGTTGCCTCCTTGCTGGGTTTGTCACGGCATGGGCGGCCAGCCCTATCGAGCGGCCGGCGCCCGGCCAGTTCATCGAAACGCTCGGCAATCAACTTTTGGCTCGGGTCACATCTGACCCCAAAGTCGCTGCTGGGGATAACAAAGCGGTTCGGGCTTTGGTCGACGAGCTGGTGTTGCCCGTGTTGGCCTTTGAGCAAATGACCGCGTCCTCGGTGGGGCCCGCTTGGCGCTCTGCCAGCCCGGCTCAGCGCATGGCGCTGCAAGAACAGTTCAAACTTCTTTTGGTGCGCACTTACGCTGGTGCTCTGAAGCAGTTGCAGGGCAAAACGCTGGTGGTGTTCCCGGTGCGCATGGCGCCTGATGACACCGACGTGACCGTTCGCTCTGAGATCCAAGGCCTTGGCAGCGAGCCCGTGCCCCTGGCTTATCGCCTGAGTTTTGAAGAGGGCGCTTGGGTCATCAATGACATCAATGTGATTGGGATTTGGTTGGTGGAAACCTACCGCACACAATTTGCTCAGCAAATCCAGAAAACAGGGGTTGATGGGCTGATCAAGGCGCTCAAACGCCTGAATGGCAATGCCTGAGATGCTGTCGCTGCCTGCACAGTTGAACCATGGGGTGGATA
Source organism: Burkholderiaceae bacterium (assembly GCA_023260355.1). Lineage (GTDB taxonomy): Bacteria > Pseudomonadota > Gammaproteobacteria > Burkholderiales > Burkholderiaceae_C > RS62. The sequence continues at coordinate 6,223 of JALQVJ010000350.1, forward strand.
TTCCCCGCGAGTTGGAGCGTTTGTGGGCGTTATCGCCGGCAGAGGGTGCTGTCGAGGTGGACGCCAGCACGCTGGAGAAACTGGACAGCAGTGCCGTCGCACTTCTTTTAGAGTGGCAGAGACGCCTGCAACGTCGGAGGCAGGCGTTGGTGATCCGCAACCCGTCAGCCGCGCTGACGTCTTTGTTGCAGGTTTACGGTGTTGGCGAATTGTTAGCGATTTCATCGCCTTGAGCCGGTGAGGGCGTCGCCAGCGTTCTAAAATACGCGGTTCATGCCCGCAATCACCTTTCAAAATGTATCCAAGTCTTACCGCACGAAGAGTGGCGGTGAGTTTCGCGCACTGAGTGGCGTTTCTTTTGACGTCAAGCAAGGCGAGTTTTTCGGCTTGTTGGGGCCCAATGGCGCGGGCAAAACATCGTTGATCAGCATTTTGGCGGGACTGAATCACCCGAGCAGCGGTCACGTGAGTGTCTTGGGCCACGATGTTGTCTCACAGTACTCAGATGCCAGGCAAGCAATTGGCGTGGTGCCCCAAGAGCTTGTGTTCGATCCTTTTTTCTCCGTGCGCGAAGCGCTGCGGATTCAATCGGGCTACTTCGGCATCCGGCGAAATGACCAGTGGATCGATGAGCTCCTGCACTACCTCGGTCTGAGCGACAAGGCGCATGCCAATATGCGCCAGTTGTCCGGCGGCATGAAGCGCCGTGTGTTGGTCGCTTTGGCGTTGGTCCATCGACCAAAAGTCTTGGTGCTCGATGAGCCAACAGCGGGTGTGGATGTGGAGTTGCGACAGACGCTTTGGCAGTTTGTGGCGAAGCTGAATCGTGAAGGCACGACAGTATTGCTGACCACCCACTACCTGGAAGAGGCCGAGGCCTTGTGCTCACGTATCGCGATGTTGAAGCAAGGCAAATTGGTGGCGTTAGAGCGAACATCTGACTTGTTGTCTAAAGCCTCCAGCAGCGTGATCCGTTTCAAATTGGACACGCCCCTGCCTCCCGAGTTGGCGGCGCAAGCTCGGGTGACTGGACGCATCGTGCAGTTGCCCGCCCCCAATGCGGAGACCGTCGAAGAGATACTGGCCCAAGTGCGCGCACACGGGGGTGTCGCAGAGCAAGTCGAGATTCGGCCTGCAGATCTGGAAGATGTGTTTATCAGCGTGATGGAGCGTGGATGATGATCGGCTGGCAAACCCTCTTCTACAAGGAGATATTGCGGTTTTGGAAAGTTGGGTTCCAGACCGTTGCGGCTCCCGTGCTGACTGCGCTGATGTATATGTTGATATTCGGTCACGTGTTGCAGGACCGTGTGACGGTTTTTGACGGCGTGTCTTACACGCGGTTTTTGGTGCCCGGTTTGGTGATGATGAGCATGCTTCAAAACGCGTTTGCCAACAGCGCCTCCAGCCTCGTGCAGAGCAAGATCATGGGCAATTTGGTGTTTGTGCTTTTGACGCCGCTGTCCCACTGGGCGTGGTTTTGGGCCTATGTGTTGTCGGCTGCTTTGCGAGGCTTGGTGGTGGGTTTGGGCGTTTTGCTTGTGACAGCTTGGTTTGCAGGACTGAGCATGGACCACCCCGTTTGGATTTTGACCTTTGCTGTACTCGGCTCGGCTTTGCTCGGTGCGCTGGGCGTGATTGCCGGACTTTGGGCAGACAAATTCGACCAACTGGCCGCCTTCCAAAACTTTGTCATCATGCCCATGACGTTTTTGAGCGGCGTGTTCTATTCCATTCACTCGCTCCCCAGTTTTTGGCAAGCCGTGAGCCACTTCAATCCCTTCTTCTACATGATTGATGGCTTCCGCTACGGATTTTTTGGGCAGAGCGATGTCTCGCCGTGGCTGAGCCTGTCCATCGTGGGCGTTGCGTTGTTTGGAGTGTCTGCTTTGACACTGAATTTACTGAAACGCGGATACAAAATCCGCCATTGATTGAGACTATGACAGAAGATCAGCTGGCGAAAATCATTGAAGACGGGCTGACCTGTGAGCACCTGGTGGTGACAGGCGACGGCCGACATTGGGCTGCCGAAATTGTCTCCCCAGAGTTTGAGGGCTTGTCGCGCATCAAGCGACATCAGCGGGTCTACGCCGCTTTGGGGACGCGCATCCAAACCGATGAGGTTCATGCGCTGTCAATGAAAACATGGACCCCCACTGAGTGGGCGCAGCAAGGCTGACATGGATCAACTTCGTATCACCGGCGGACAGAGATTGCATGGCACTGTGTCGATTTCTGGAGCCAAAAATGCTGCTCTGCCCGAGCTATGTGCGGTCTTGTTGACAGCCGAAAACGTGACTCTGCGCAATGTGCCGCAGTTACAGGATGTGCGCACCATGCTGAAGCTGATCGGGCACATGGGCGCTGCGTTCGAGGGTGATTTGGCTCAGGGCACGCTTCATTTTTCTGGTGCAAACGTTGGGCTGCCTGAAGCGCCTTACGATCTGGTCAAAACCATGCGGGCGTCGATCCTCGCTTTGGGCCCGTTGGTGGCCCGGTTTGGACATGCACGCGTGTCGCTTCCGGGTGGTTGCGCGATCGGATCTCGGCCGGTAGACCAACACATCAAAGGCCTACAGGCCATGGGCGCGCGAATTGAAGTTGCGCAGGGCTATATTGAGGCACGGCTGGCTGAGGGGTTGACGCGCCTGCAGGGAGCGCGCATCACGACGGACATGGTGACGGTCACCGGGACTGAAAACCTCATGATGGCCGCGTGCTTGGCACAAGGGGAAACCATTCTCGAAAACGCGGCACAGGAGCCGGAGGTGGTGGACTTGGCTGAGATGCTGATCGCCATGGGCGCACGCATCGAAGGACACGGCACGAGCCGCATCCGCATCCATGGCGTTGAGCGCCTCGGCGGCTGTGACCACGCTGTGGTGGCTGATCGCATTGAAGCCGGGACCTTTTTGTGTGCAGTGGCCTGCGCCGGTGGCGATGCTGAATTGACCCACGCGCGAGGGGACCATCTCGAGGCGGTGATCGACAAGTTGGTCGATGCAGGCGTGCAAGTTGAGCGCATTGCCGGTGGCTTGCGTGTGCAAAGTGCGGGGGCTGTGGCGCTGAAGGCGCAGTCGTTCAGAACCACCGAGTACCCCGGTTTTCCGACAGATATGCAGGCCCAATTTATGGCGCTGAACATCGTCGCCCAGGGTCTGAGCAGTGTGACCGAAACCATTTTTGAAAACCGGTTCATGCACGTTCAAGAGATGCAGCGATTGGGCGCAAAGATTCATATCGACGGTCGATCCGCGATGATCGAGGGCGGTGCTCGCTTGTCGGGTGCAACCGTGATGGCGACCGATTTGAGGGCTTCAGCAAGTTTGGTGATCGCGGGCTTGGTGGCAGAGGGCGAGACATGGGTCGATCGCATCTATCACTTGGACCGTGGCTATGATCGGATGGAACTGAAACTGCGTGGACTGGGTGCGAATATCGAGCGCGTCAGTGCGCGCTGAGATCAAAGGAAGAACGATGATCACATTGGCGCTGTCCAAAGGACGGATTTTTGAGGAAACTCTGCCACTGATCCAAGCGGCAGGCATCGAAGTCAGCGAAGATCCAGAAAAGTCGCGCAAGCTGATCATTGGTACCAATTTGGCCGACGTGCGTGTCGTGCTTGTGCGTGCAACCGATGTGCCAACGTACGTGGCACAAGGTGGAGCAGATCTGGGCGTTTGTGGCTTGGATACGTTGATCGAGCACCGTGCGGAAGCCACCAGCGAAGACTTGTTTCAGCCAGTTGATCTGGGGATCGCCCGCTGCCGACTGAGTGTGGCAGTTCGCGATGATTTTGATTACGCGAGTGCAGTCCGTCGCGGTGCGCGCCTGAAGGTCGCAACCAAATACACCCATATGGCGAGGTCATTTTTTGCGGCCAAGGGCATGCACGTTGATTTGATCAAGCTTTACGGGAGCATGGAGTTGGCGCCCTTGATCGGGTTGGCGGACGCGATTGTGGATTTGGTATCCACTGGCAACACACTGAAAGCCAACCGATTGGTTGAGGTTGAGCACATTCAGGACATCAGCGCACGCTTGGTTGTGAACCCTGCATCGCTAAAAATGAAGACGGACCGAATCAAGCCGCTATTGGACGCGATTCAAGCAAAAGTTCGCGCGTCTGTTTGAGATCAAAGGAATGGCTGTGAGCGTTGACTTGAATCTACCCTTGCTTGATACGCAATCGAGTGATTTTGAAGCGGTTTTTCAACAACGCTTGCACTGGTCTGGCGACACAGACGCTGGGATTGAAGAGCGTGTGCGCGGCATTTTGAGTGACGTAGAGAGCCGAGGTGATGCTGCCGTCTTGGAATACACGCAGCGGTTTGATCGCCTTCAAGCAGCGTCGGTGGCGGCATTGGAAATTTCGGCAGACGATATGGCTGCTGCTTTTGAGTCGTTGCCCGTCGCGCAAAGACAAGCGTTAGAGCAAGCGGCCGCTCGTGTGCGGACCTATCACGAAGCGCAGCTCAAGGCCAATGGCCAAAGTTGGTCCTATCGTGACGAAAACGGAACCTTGCTGGGACAAAAAGTGACCCCTCTTGACCGTGTGGGTGTGTATGTTCCCGGAGGCAAGGCGGCCTACCCATCTTCTGTCCTCATGAACGTTGTTCCCGCTCAGGTGGCTGGTGTCAGAGACATCATCATGGTGGTACCAACCCCAGATGGTGAGCGAAACCTTTTGGTGTTGGCAGCAGCGCATTTGGCAGGGGTCACCCGTGCTTTTGCGATCGGCGGCGCTCAAGCGGTCGGCGCTCTTGCCTACGGCACGGCGACGATTCCTGCGGTCGACAAAATCACTGGCCCAGGCAACGCCTATGTCGCCAGCGCCAAACGCCGTGTCTTTGGCCGTGTTGGCATCGACATGATTGCCGGGCCGAGCGAAATTTTGATCGTCGCTGACGGCACGACGTCGCCCGACTGGGTGGCAATGGATTTGTTCAGCCAGGCCGAGCACGATGAGTTGGCGCAGAGCGTGTTGTTGTGCCCGAGCATGGACTACATCGAGGCGGTGCGCGACAGCATGATCAGGCTGCTGCCGACCATGCCTCGAGCCGAGATTATTTTGGCGTCCTTGAATGGGCGAGGCATGTTGGTCAAAACGCGCGATATGGATGAGGCGTGTGCGATCAGCAATCGCATTGCCCCAGAGCACCTAGAGATTTCGAGTCAAGAGCCTGAGCGATGGGAGCCATTGCTCCGGCACGCTGGTGCAATTTTCATGGGTGCCTTCACCAGCGAATCGCTCGGCGATTACTGTGCGGGCCCCAATCATGTATTGCCGACGTCAGGGACAGCCCGTTTCAGTTCACCGTTGGGCGTGTATGACTTCCAAAAGCGCAGCAGTCTGATCGGTGTCAGTGAGGCTGGCGCGCAAGCTCTTGGGCCGATTGCAGTCACCCTTGCGGAGGGGGAGGGCCTGCAGGCCCATGCTGAGGCAGCTCGGATGCGTCTGCGCTGAGGTTCAAAAACGGCCACAGCAAAAAGCCGCCATTTGGCGGCTTTTTGCTGTGCGGGTGGGTGAGGAGCGGCAGCTTTTCCTCTCAGGCCGCTCCATGCAAAATTGAGCGCAAAGCATCGAGCAGTTGCACAGTCTGCCGCTCAGTACCGACCGTGATTCGCAGGTAGTCGCTGATCCGGGGTTTATCAAAGTGCCTCACCAAAATCGCGCGCTCGCGCAGCGCCTCAGCCAGCGCTGCACCTTCGCGCTCGGGGTGTTTGGCGAACACAAAATTGGCAGCGGATGGCAGGACCTCAAACCCCAGTTCAATCAGACCCGCGGTCATGCGCTCGCGCGTTTGGATCACTTGCTGGCATGCGCGTTGGAAGTAGGGTTCATCTTCAACGGACGCTACGGCGCCAGCCAAAGCCAGCTTGTCTAGTGGGTATGAATTGAAGCTGTTTTTGACCCGCTCAAGGCCTTCAATCAGTGCTCGCTGCCCCAGTGCATAGCCAACGCGCAACCCGGCCAACGATCTGCTTTTGGAGAACGTGTGCACGACCAGAAGGTTGGGGTACCGGTCGATCAACGTGGCGGCAGACTCCCCGCCGAAGTCGATGTAAGCCTCGTCGATCACGACCATGGCTTGCGGGTTACCCGACACCAACCGCTCGATGTCGTTCAATGGCAACAGGCGACCCGTGGGTGCGTTGGGGTTGGGCAGGATGATCGCGCCAGCGGCTTCGTCACCTTGGCCGACGTAATCCTCGACCCGGATGCTCAACTCGCTATCCAAGGGAATGGCCCGATATCGGATGCCATACAGCCCACAGTAAACGGGGTAGAAGCTGTAGGTGATGTCGGGAAACAGCAGCGGTCCATCGTGTTTGAGGAGCCCCATGAATGCATGGGCGAGTACCTCGTCTGAGCCGTTGCCCACGAAAACCTGGTCAGGTTGTAGGCCGAAGCGCGCGCTCAGGGCCTGCTTCAGTGCTGCACCGTTGGGGTCCGGATATAGGCGAAGTGATTCATTCAATGCCGCCTGAATGGCCGCCATCACTCGAGGCGATGGGCCACTGGGGTGTTCATTGGTGTTGAGCTTCACCAAGCCAGTGATTTGCGGCTGCTCCCCGGGGGTATAGGGGGTGAGGTCGTGGACAACGTCGCTCCAGAATTTGCTCATCGTAGGGCTCGCAGGCGTGTAACAGCGCGATATTGCGCAATCTGCAGTGGTATTATGCCGTGCTAGGCCCACCTCTAATCCAACAACGCACCCAGCGTTTCAAGCCATGCGGCAAGCAGAAATCTCCCGCAACACCCTGGAAACCCAAATCACCGTGAAAGTGAATTTGGACGGCTCAGGGGTATCTCGAATCCACACAGGCATTGGTTTTTTTGACCATATGCTCGACCAAATCGCGCGGCACGGGATGATGGATATCGACATTCATGCCAAGGGCGATTTGCATATCGATGGCCACCACACGGTGGAAGACGTTGGCATTGCGTTGGGACAAGCGGTTTCGCAAGCATTGGGCGAGAAGCGGGGAATCCAACGCTATGGACACGCCTATGTCCCCCTGGATGAAGCATTGTCACGCGTGGTGGTCGATTTCTCTGGCCGTCCCGGATTGTCGATGCACGTGCCCTTCAAGAGTGGCATGGTTGGCGCTTTTGATACCCAGCTCGCGTTTGAGTTTTTCCAGGGCTTTGTGAATCACGCATTGGTTACCCTGCACATCGACAATCTGCGTGGTGAAAATGCGCACCACCAAGCCGAGACCGTCTTTAAGGCGTTCGGCCGCGCGCTTCGCATGGCGTTAACAGTGGACGATCGATTGGGCAACGCTGTCCCATCGACCAAAGGCTCGCTCTGAATTCTTCAATCTTTGGATAGTTTGAGATGGCACAACGCAGCGTCGCGGTGGTGGATTACGGCATGGGCAACTTGCGGTCCGTGTTTCAAGCGGTGCGCCATGTGGCGGACGGTGCTTTTGATGTGGTGGTCACTGACAGCCCTCAAGTCGTGAACGATGCGCAGCGCGTTGTGCTGCCGGGTCAGGGCGCCATGCCTGATTGCATGGCTGCACTGGATCAGTCCGGGCTGCGCGATGCTGTCATGCGCGCGGCAGCGGAGAAGCCCTTGTTCGGCGTGTGCGTGGGCATGCAAATGTTGCTCGAACACAGCGACGAGGGGAGTGTGCCGAGCCTGGGCCTGATTCCAGGCGCAGTGCACCGCTTTGATTTGGAGGGACGAGTGCAGGCAGATGGCAGTCGTTTCAAAGTGCCGCAGATGGGTTGGAATCGTGTGTTTTACGGTCACCCAAAGCCGCACGCCTTGTTTGACGGCGTGGCAGACGGTACTTACTATTATTTTGTGCACAGCTACTACGCTCAACCTGAATCGACTCAGCACGCCGCCGCCTATGCTGATTTTGGTGGCATTTTTTGCGCTGCGCTCGCGAAAGACAATCTGTTTGCGACGCAGTTTCACCCTGAAAAAAGTGCCGATCAGGGTCTTGCGCTTTACAGAAATTTTCTCCACTGGAACCCTTGAACCTACTGACCTGTCATGTTGTTGATTCCTGCCATTGATTTGAAAGACGGTATGTGCGTGCGCCTCAAACAAGGCGACATGGATCAAACCACGGTGTTTGCTGACAATCCTGCGGAACAGGCGAGGGCTTGGGTGGATCAAGGCGCGCGCCGTTTGCATTTGGTCGATTTGAATGGCGCCTTTGCTGGCAAGCCGAAAAACGAAGAGGCCATCCGCGCCATTTTGAAAGAGGTGGGCGGTGAAATCGACGTTCAGCTTGGCGGAGGCATCCGTGACATGGACACGATCGAGCGATACCTCGATCTGGGTTTGCGCTACATCATCATTGGTACTGCCGCGGTGCGAGACCCTGGGTTTTTGCGCGACGCCTGCACGGCGTTCGGCGGCAGCATTATTGTGGGTTTGGATGCCAAGGACGGCAAAGTGGCAACCGATGGTTGGAGCAAGCTGACCGGACACGATGTGGCGGACTTGGCCAAGAAGTACGAAGATTATGGGGTCGACTCCATCATCTACACGGACATTGGGCGGGACGGGATGTTGGCTGGCATCAACATCGAGGCAACGGTCAAACTAGCGCGTGCATCGTCCATTCCTGTCATCGCCTCGGGCGGGCTGAACAATCTAGACGACATCCGCGCGCTGTGCGGCGTTGAGCATGAAGGCGTTGAGGGCGTGATTTGTGGTCGCTCCATCTACACCGGCTCACTGGATTTCGCCGAGGGCCAAAAGCTCGCGGATGAGTGGGAAGGCGCATAAGTGCTGGCCAAACGCATCATCCCTTGTTTGGATGTGACCGGGGGACGGGTCGTCAAGGGTGTGAATTTCGTCGAGCTCAGAGATGCAGGAGACCCTGTCGAAGTCGCTGCCCGGTATAACGATCAAGGCGCTGACGAGCTGACTTTTTTGGACATCACGGCCACGAGCGATGCGCGGGATGTGATCCTGCATGTGATTGAAGCCGTGGCCTCACAGGTGTTCATTCCGCTGACGGTTGGTGGTGGCGTGCGCACGGTGGACGATGTGCGGCGCTTGCTCAACGCGGGTGCTGACAAAGTGAGCTTCAACTCCGCTGCCATTGCCAACCCGCAAGTCATCCAAGACGCCGCGCGCAAGTATGGCTCGCAATGCATCGTGGTCGCCATCGATGCCAAACGCAGGCAGGGTTCAGACGAACAACAGCGCGGTCCAGGCTGGGACGTTTACAGCCACGGTGGCCGCCAAAATACAGGCCTAGACGCCGTGGCATGGGCACAAAAGATGGCCGCTATGGGTGCTGGCGAAATTCTGCTGACCAGCATGGACAGGGATGGCACCAAGTCGGGGTTCGATCTGGGTCTGACGCGCACCGTCTCCGATACCATCAGTGTTCCAGTGATTGCCTCGGGTGGTGTGGGTGACCTCGATCACCTGGCTGATGGTGTCCAGCAAGGCGGCGCAGACGCCGTTTTGGCTGCCAGTATTTTCCATTACGGTGAGTTCACTGTGGGGCAAGCCAAGGCGCACATGGCGGCCCGCGGGATTACTGTGCGCATGGAGCAAGTGCGATGAGTGGCGATACCCAATGGTTGGACCAAGTCCGATGGGATCACCAAGGGCTTGTCCCCGTCATCGCACAGGAGCAAGCGACGGGCGATGTGCTCATGTTTGCGTGGATGGATAGGGAAGCGTTGCGACTGACGGCGGAACAAGGACGCGCCGTCTATTACAGTCGGTCGCGCCAGCGCCTCTGGTTCAAAGGCGAGGAGTCGGGGCATGTCCAAAAAGTGCATGCCATCCGGTTGGACTGCGACAACGACGTGGTGTTGATTCAAGTGACTCAGCAGGGACACGAGCCCAGTATCGCTTGTCACACCGGTCGCCACAGTTGTTTCCATCAACGTTGGGAGGCTGGCGAGTGGGTGTCGGTTGACCCTGTTCTCAAAGATCCCGACAGCATTTATGCTCAACCCCATGAACAACGATGATGTGATCGCGAGGCTGTGTGCGGTCGTGGAGAGCCGCAAACCGGCACAGGGCGGAAACCCTGATACCAGTTACGTCGCGCGCTTGCTGCACAAAGGACCTGACGCTTTTTTGAAAAAAGTCGGCGAAGAAGCGACTGAAGTGGTCATGGCGGCCAAAGATCTGCAGTCAGGCGCAGGCAGCGCACAAGCGTTGGTCGGCGAAGTCGCGGACCTTTGGTTCCACACGATGGTTGCCCTTGCACACTTTGGTGTCACGGCTGAGGACGTGGTGGCCGAGTTGGCCAGACGTGAGGGTTTGAGCGGCCTGGATGAAAAGGCCTTGCGCAAGGCAAAGATGCGCGAGCGGGGGGACGTTTGAGCGACCCCACGGAGCTGATGACACAGCGCCTGCGGTCGTTGCACACGGCAGGCACAGTGAGTTATGTGCTTCATTTGTTGGTGGCGGTTGGGGCGATGATCCCCGGCGGTCAGTGGGGCCCCATCCTCTTGCTCGTCGCACTCACAATTGACTTGCTCAAGCGGTCGGAAGCGGTTGGCACTTGGCAGCACTCCCACTTCGCGTGGCGCATTCGCAGTGTGGTCTGGTGCGGACTGGCGTATTTGCTCACCTCGCCCTTGTGGTTGTTTTTCTTGTGGCCAGGCTTCTTGGCTTGGTTGATCATTTCTATTTGGTTTTTGGTCCGAATCGTGCGTGGTTTTTTAGCCATGACCGATGAGCGGGCGATGCCCTATTGAGGATAGTGAAATGAGCGGTGAAAACTGTATTTTTTGCAAGATTGTGGCGGGCCAATTGCCGGCTAAAAAAGTCTATGAGGATGACGACATCCTTGCCTTTCATGACATCAACCCTTGGGCGCCTGTCCATTTTTTGATGATTCCAAAAGCGCACATCCCCTCGATGGCGCAACTGGATGAGTCACACCAAGCCGTGATGGGGAAAATCATGACGTTGGCACCCAGCTTGGCGCTTGAACAGGGTTGTCGCCCCTACCCTGAGGGGGGATTTCGTGTGATGGTCAACACTGGCGAGGATGGACGCCAAGAGGTGCCACATTTGCACGTGCACGTGATGGGCGGTCCCCGCCCATGGGCCAAAGGCTGAAGCCCTTTTGCGACGCTTAAGGCCCTTGTGTCAGCGTAGAATTCCACCTAAACCGGCGCATGGCTCTCGCCCTGGGCCGGCACTTTAATTTCAGGAGAACAAGATGGGTGCTTTGTCCATTTGGCATTGGTTGATTGTTTTGTTGGTTGTGGTTTTGGTGTTTGGAACCAAAAAACTCAAGAACCTCGGCTCTGACTTGGGCGGCGCTGTCAAAGGTTTCAAAGATGGTATGAAAGACGGTGCTGCATCAGAGGCATCGTCTGATGCCTCTGTGGCAGGTCAAGTGACCCAGGCCAAGGCTGAAGGCAAAGACACCATCGACGTTCAAGCCAAAGAAAAATCCTGATTTTCAGAAGTCTGACTCGTGTTTGATTTCGGTATCTCAGAGCTGGGAGTGATTGGCGCGGTCGCATTGGTCGTGATTGGCCCTGAGCGGTTGCCCCGCGTTGCGCGAACGGTGGGCACCCTGGCAGGCAAGGCGCAGCGTTATGTCGCTGACGTCAAGGCCGAAGTGAACCGGAGCATTGAACTCGAAGAGTTGCAAAAAATGCGTCAGGGGATGGAAGACGCAGTCAAAGAAATTGAGGCGTCGACGGCAGAAGCCACTCAAGACTTCGAGTCTGCTTGGGAAGACGCAACGCAGGCATTCAAGACCCCGCCAGAAGGGGTGTCTGCCAGCGATTACAGCTACCTCTCACGCGACCCGTCGCGCGCATCTGCCCCGAGGAAGAATTTTC
>JALQVJ010000398.1 GCA_023260355.1 Burkholderiaceae bacterium
AAGGCGTCACGCGTGCGGGTGTTCGAGCTCGGTCGTGTGTTCAAAAAGAACCCTGCGGTCCAAGAATCCGACACGACCGTGGCGGGCTTTGAGCAACCCATGCATGTTGCCGGTTTGGCATATGGTTCCGTCACACCGATCCAGTGGGGCGATTCAGAGCGTTGGGTGGATTTCTACGATGTCAAAGCGGACGTCGAAGCGCTGATGCACCCCGTGCCGTTGCGCTTTCAGGCTGCGACGCACCCCGCGATGCACCCAGGGCGTTGTGCCGAGGTTTGGGTCGGCTCGCGATTGATCGGATATATCGGTGAGTTGCATCCCAAGTGGATGCAAGAGCAAGGACTTGCCAAGCCAGCTGTTCTGTTTGAGTTGGTGTTGGAAGCGGTGTTGGAGCGTCAGGTTCCAGCGTTCAAGAATGTGCCTAAGCACCAGCGTGTGGAGCGCGATTTGGCGATTTGGGTCTCTGATGACATCATCCACGATCGGTTGATGGAGGCAGTGTATTCTGCGCAGACGCAAGGTCTGCTCAAGTCAGCGTTTGTATTTGATGTGTATCGGCCGCAGGCGGCAGAGCGCTCTGAAAAGAGCTTGGCTGTGCGATTGAGTCTTGGCGACGATCAATCCAGCCTCACCGATGAGCAAATCGAGGCGGCGGTGCAGGCGGTCTTGTCCGCCTTGCAAACCCAGCTTGGTGCCCGCTTGCGGAGTTGAGTGCCAGGCACAGGAGACAAACATGGAACTGATGGTCGATAGTCTCGAGTCGCCAGCACTCACGAAGGCGCACTTGGCTGAGTTGCTGTACGAGCAAATTGGTTTGAACAAGCGGGAAGCCAAGGATATGGTTGATGCGTTCTTTCGCATCATCGCTGAGGAGTTGGTCAGGGGCGAAGAGGTCAAGATCTCTGGCTTTGGTAACTTTCAAGTGCGCACCAAGGCAGCGCGTCCGGGACGCAATCCTCGCACCGGTGAGGCCGTGCCCATTGAGGCGCGGCGCGTTGTGACTTTTCACGTGAGTCCCAAGTTGCGCGACTTGGTGCAAGAGGGGGCTTGAACCCAACGCTTGCGCAGGGCTTGGTCGGAAAGTGACCGCTGCTATTTTTTTAAGCGAGGGCAATAGGTTAGACGGGTAAGTTGCAGTACAGTAACCGACTTGCCTTTCTTTTGCATCCATGTCTACTGCCCTGCCATCCATCCCGCCCAAGCGCTACTTCACCATTGGTGAGGTGGCCGATCTGTGTGGAGTGAAGCCGCATGTGTTGCGCTACTGGGAGCAAGAGTTCACGCAGTTGAGTCCAGTGAAGCGGCGCGGCAATCGCCGCTATTACCAGCACCATGAGGTGCTGATGATTCGTCGAATCCGTGATTTGCTGTACGAACAAGGATTCACGATCCACGGCGCGCGCAATCGCTTGCAGGAGCTCACCACGGCCGAGCGCTCACTCAAGAGACTGATGTCCGAAGAGACGGGGGCCGGCTTCACCGAGGTGGGCCCCGAAGAGGCGGGTTCAGCTCAGGCGCCAGCTGCTTCTCGTCTGACGGTCAATGTATCGGCCCTTCGTGCTGAGTTGAAAAATATTCGTGATTTGCTCACGACCGACTTCTGAGCACCGAGAAGTCGGTGAATTTGACGCTATAATTTTGGGTTCCGGCGTGTAGCGCAGCCTGGTAGCGCACTTGCATGGGGTGCAAGGGGTCGCGAGTTCGAATCCCGCCACGCCGACCAAAAACAACACGGGTTAGCTTTCACAAGAGGCTAGCCCGTTTTGCTTTGAGCATCGCCACTCTTTGGCGAACTTGCTGTAGGCAAGATGGGTTTTTCGAGGGTTGAACATGAACAAGCGAGCGTTGGTTTTGTTTTCCGGTGGTCAAGACTCTGCAACCTGCTTGGCGTGGGCACTTGAGCGCTATGAGCTGGTCGAAACAGTGGGCTTTGACTACGGTCAGAAACACCGCGTCGAACTCGATTGTCGCGAAGCCTTGCGCGGCGCAATGGCTGACCCCAAGTGGGGGTGGTCGGGGCAGCTGGGCGACGATCACATGGTCAACATGCAAGCGCTTGGGGCGATCAGTGATACCGCACTGACGGCAGACAAGGCGATTGAATTCAACGCCAAAGGCTTGCCCAACACATTTGTACCCGGGCGAAACCTGCTGTTTTTCCAATTCGCCGCGGCGATCGCTTACCGGCGGGGCCTTGAGGTTTTGGTTGGCGGCATGTGTGAGACCGATTACTCAGGCTACCCGGATTGTCGTGACAACACCCTCAAGGCCTTGCAGGTGGCCATGAGCTTGGGACTGGACGCTCCCATGGTGGTCGAGACCCCATTGATGTGGCTGAGCAAGGCGCAAACTTGGGCGCTCGCAGCCGAATTGGGTGGAGCCGATTTGCTCGATGTGATTCGCCGAGACACGCACACGTGTTATGCCGGGGACCGGACCCACTGGCATGACTGGGGCTTTGGCTGTGGCGCTTGCCCGGCGTGCGAGTTGCGTGCCCAGGGCTATCGCGCTTACGAGGAGAATCTGGCGTGAGCCATATCCACGCGCTGGCGATCACGCGGGGGCAATGGGCTTCGCGCCTGCCTGAGGGGGTCTGGCAAGGGCATGCGGTGCGTTGCGCGGTTCAAGCCGACTTGCCTGTCGGCTGGCACTCTTTTCCGGGTGGAGAAGTCGAGGCATTGCACACCCAACTCGAATCCGCAGTGGCACCATTGCATGGGCAGCTGACCAACGAGGTGATTGGCAATACAGGGCCAACGGCCTTGTTGCGTTGGGTGCATGACCAGCTCAACGCCCAAGTGCCCAATATCCAACGCGTGGCGATCGAGATGAGCCCCGAGCATGGTGCGGATGGCAATGCGCGAGGCGAAATTTTCGCGTGGCGCCGCTACCGCTTGCGTTGCGCCCACTACTTGCCTCATGTGCCGCTAGGCCACAAGTGCGGGCGGCTGCATGGTCACGATTTCGAAGTCGTCGTTCATGCCAGAGCAGAGGCGGGGGTGGACGCATATGCCCGCCTAGACGCGGCATGGGCACCGCTGCATTTCAAGCTCAACTACCAACGGCTCAACGACATCGAGGGTTTAGGCAATCCGACCAGTGAAGTGTTGTCCTCTTGGATCTGGCAAGCATTGGCGGGCTCGCTTGAGGGGTTGTCGTGGGTGACGGTATTTGAGACGGCGAGTTGTGGTGCCAACTACGACGGCGTGACCCATCGCATTTGGAAAGAGCTGAGCTTTGATAGCGCGACCCAACTCACGCGTGCCCCACTCACTCACCCAGCCAGCAGAGTACACGGTCACACCTATCAACTCCGACTGCATCTCAAAGGTGATTTGGATCAGGTCATGGGCTGGACCATCGACTTTGGTGACGTCAAGAAGCAATTCGCGGCGCAATTTGCCGCCTTGGATCATCAGCCCTTGCACGATATATTTCCCGAGGGCGATGGGGGCGCGGTGTGTTGGGTGAGGCGCATTGCTGAAGAGGCGACTGACGCCCTGACCCATCTGGAGCGGGTGACCTTGCTTGAGGGTCCGACAGGCGGTGCGCATTGGTCTGTATCGGGCGATTTTCTGCCTTTGCCGTTATGACTTACGCTGTCAAAGAAATTTTCTACACCTTGCAGGGTGAGGGCGCTCAAGCGGGTCGCCCCGCTGTGTTTTGCCGTTTCGCAGGCTGCAATCTTTGGTCGGGTCGTGAGGCCGATCGAAAGACCGCCGTGTGCCAATTCTGTGACACCGACTTCGTCGGCGTCGATGGCACGCTGGGCGGCAAGTTCGAAGCGGCTGCGCAGTTGGCCCAATTGGTGGCCAGTCAGTGGCCCGACTCAAGCCGTGAAAATCGGATGGTTGTGCTTACCGGTGGCGAGCCCTTGTTGCAGGTTGACGTCGAATTGATCGATGCGTTGCATGAGCACGGATTCTTTGTTGCAGTGGAAACCAATGGCACCGTGGCCGCCCCGCCAGGGCTGGATTGGGTGTGCGTCAGTCCCAAAGCCAATGCCCCTTTGGTGCAAAAGCAGGGTCATGAGTTAAAGCTGGTGTTTCCACAAGTGCAGCCTGAGGCGCATCCCTCCAATTTTGAGCATCTGGATTTTCAGGTCTTTTCGTTGCAACCATTAGACAGCCCGCAAAGAGACGCCAGTACCGCTGCTGCCGTGGCGTATTGCCAGGCACACCCACAGTGGCGCCTTTCTTTGCAGACGCACAAATTCCTAGGCATTCGATAAAGCCGTTCCGAGCGGACGCTCACTTTTAGACATAATCACAATCAAGACGCGTTGGGAAGCCATCCTGCTGCGTCGCTAGTCTTAGTTACTAAAGAGCCTTTTACAGGGTTGAAGATGATCTACAAAAAATTCAATGGCCCCAAAGACCGGAGCATTGCGCTGCTCGACATCCGCTACCTCAGCTGGCTCGCGCACGGCAGCAAAGTCAATCGCTATCAGTCTGGCAATGTGATTGCAAGAGCGTTAGACGGCGCAGGTATGCCATCCATGGTTCTGCGCAGTTACTGGTACTGCGACCGCGACGACGGACAAACCATCGATGACCAGACCCAGCGGTTTGTGGCGTCGTACGAAACCGACGGCGGTGCTGCCTTGATCGCGGCGATGAGCGCCGATATCGTGGCTCTCGCACAGCGCGGCGCTTGCGACACGTTGCTGATTGCCAGCGATGATGATCGCATCAGTCCTGCCATCGAGGAGGCCAAACTGTGTGGATTGCGCGTCTGTGTCTTGGGTGAAGAGTCCATGAGCGACTTGACCGTATTGGCCGAGGAAGACAGCGCACTGGCGCGGTTGATGCGCCAGGCCGACCGCCGCATTTGGATCAATCCCAATGCGTTGGCCAGCGGCAGCGCCGCGGGGCAGGAGGGCGCGGATGCCTGGCCTCGCGTCAACGAGATGGTTCGCACTTGGTGGTCTGAGCGTGACCCCGAGGAGGCGGATCAATTGCAAAACACATTGCGCAGCGCGCACGGCCTGCCGCAAGACCTTGACCGACTCATGCTGGCTCGAGCCCGTGCTGCTTTGGGTCGGACTTTGGATATCTCTGAAAAGCGGCGTTTGCGCACAATGGTGCGTGGTGTTGTCCTTGGGGAGCAGGGTGACGAGCCAGCAGGTCTTCGTGATGGTGACGAGCATGAGATTGACTGATGGCTGAGTCGCGGGCTAGCGGTCGGCGTTGGTATGTCGCGCTCACCAAGCCCCGCGGCGAAGCGCTGGCTCGAGAGCAGCTCGAGCGGCAGGGATACCTCACGGCATTGCCAGGCTTCCAGCGGGCGGGGCAGCGGTGGCAGCCATTGTTTCCGCGCTACATCTTTGTGGCGCCCGCCACCCCAGAGCAATCCATTGCGCCGATCCGGTCAACGATTGGCGTGGCGTCTCTCGTGCGGTTTGGAGTCACCCCAGCAAGTGTGGGTGACGACGTGATCAATGAGTTGGCAGGACTTGCCCAAGAGCTGCAGGATATGCCCGCCTCGGTCGCCAAGGGCATGGTGGCTGGCGAGCGCGTGCGGTTCGTTTCGGGCGCGCTCAAGGGTTTGGAGGGCCTGGTCACGGCCAACGCCGACCAGCGCGTGATGATTTTGCTGGAGATCCTCGGGCGGGAAGTCGAAGTTTCAGCGGATTTCAAAGACCTGCAACTCAGCCGTTGAGCAGCGCCATCCCATCCGCCTGAGTACAAGGAAGACCGCGCGGGTCATCGGATTGAGGCGAAAACCCCACAAATATTGTCAGTCCGGTGTCAGAGGCAGGGGTGGAGCCAGGGGATTAGGGTTTTCACTAATCGTTATATTAGCAATTAATCATATAGTTGAGTTTCGATCAACCTTGGAGCCCTTGCTTTGGAACCTCAGCACGAGATTTTTGAGTCCACCGCGCGCTACTTCAGCGTATTGGGGGAGCCAACTCGCCTGAAGATCTTGCATGTGATTTGCCAAGGTGAAAAGTGTGTCAGCGACATCATTCAGGCGACCGAACTGGCTCAGGCCAACGTGTCGCGCCATTTGGGTTTGATGTACCAAGCGGGCATGCTGTCTCGGCGCAGAGAGGGCACTTTGGTGTTTTATCGGGTCGCTGACGCGCTGCTTCTTGAGTTGTGTCGTTCGGTGAGTGCGCAAGTGAATTTCCGCTTGGCGCAAAACCAGCCCGCAGCTGCATTCACATCTCAAACGGCCTTGGGCGCCAAGCGCCATACGGCATTCATCTCATCTCAACCATCGAAGGAAACCGCTCGTGTCTGAAGATTTGAGTCAAACCATTGGGCGCGTATTGCCTGCGCCCGAAAACCATCTGGGCACCGAGGCCCTTGAAACCGCTCGCAAAGCTCGGCGCAGCTTCATGGGCAAAGCGCTGGCCATGGGTGCAGGCGTTGCCGCGTCAGCCCGTGCCGTTGCGGCAGGTGCCGAGGGCGAGGACGCCATTTTGAAGCTGCCCAGACACTCGACCAACTTGGGTCAACCCGTGGTCACCGACGGATATGGCAAGCCCAGCAAGTGGGAGAGCAATTTGCAGCGCCGTGATCATGTCCGCATCAATCTCGAACCGGTCATTGCCCGTGCCGCCATACAGGACGTCGGCACCGCCCCCGCCGATCAGGGTGTCATCACCGGCACCGCCGACCAGGGTCTCGGCCGCAACCG
>JALQVJ010000420.1 GCA_023260355.1 Burkholderiaceae bacterium
AGGGCAGTGGCAGCAGGCTCAGCACTGGGCCATCTGCTGCACCCAAATGCAAGCTGCTGTTTTCAGTGGCACTGAGTTGCAACTCAAGCACCGCCACATGGCTTGCGCCATCGCTGGCGGCTTGTGCCACCAAGCCGCAAGGCTGTGTGGCATCTAGGCTGGAAAACACTTCTTGCCCCGCGGCCATCACGACCGTACTTTGCGCAATGAACGCACGGCGCTTCAAAGTGCCACGGAACTGGCTGCGAGCCACCACCTCTTGGCCGGGGTAGCAGCCTTTTTTGAATGACACCCCGTCCAAAGATTCCATGTTGATCATCTGTGGCACAAACTGGCCGGCGGTGGCCGTGGTGACCCACCCCAAGCCCGCGTGGATATCGAGCCAATCCCAGGCGTGCGCTGGCGCCGCGGCAGCAGTGAGGGAGGGCGCAGATGTCCCCACAATCAGGGCGCGCGCGACCCGTTGTGCGCCGACCTCGGCGTCGGGCAAACGGATGGCGACATGCGCGCCATGAGGTCGCACAGCCCAATCGCCTTCGCCAAGCCAGCCGTCGGCGGCAGCGCCCCAGACACCCGTGACGGCGTGGCTGCTGCTGAGATCTTCGAAGACACATTTGGCGCGCAAGACAAACATGCGCCAGCGCTTGATCAGGGCCTCGATCACTTCGGTCGGGGCTGCGATCCAGATCTCAGCGCCTTGCTTCCACAGCACAAAGTTGGCTTGCAAACGGCCCTGCGCATTGCAGTAGCCCGCATACCGCGCCCGCCCAGAGGGCAGCAGCGCGACATCGTGCGTGATCTGCCCATGCAGAAAGGACGAAGCGTCATCCCCCGCGGCTCGAATGACACCCCAATGGGGCAACACAGCGTGACCAGCATCCATCGAAAAAATTGGCTCGGATTTGTCGGTGTTCATGGTGCCATTATCCGCTCCAAGCCATAGGCACATGGGTATCATGGGCGCCTCTATGACACGCGTGACGTCCATCCTTCGGCGACTGACCATCCTCGCGATTGCGCTGGGTGTGTTGCTGCTTCTCGCGCAGCAAATGGTTCGCCTTTGGGCCGACTCGCCTTTGCACTTGCGAAACCCAGAGCCAGCCGCTTTGGTCGTGATCGCACCGCAGAGCTCTGCCAAGCAAGTCGCTGCGGCAGTCGTTCAAGCTGGCGTTGATGTGCCGGCGTGGGTTTTGCACACATGGTTCCGGTGGTCGGGCAAGTCTCGACAGATCCAGGCGGGTACCTACGAATTCACGGAGCCCCTCACGCCCAATACGTTGATGACCAAACTGACCAAAGGCGAACAGGCACTGGCCAAGGTGACGTTCATTGAAGGCTGGACATTTCGCCAAATGCGGCAAGCGATGCGCGACGCCCCTTCGGTCCAACGCACCACGGAGGACTGGTCAGACGAGCAAATCATGGAAGCCATCGGGATGCCTGGCGTTCCGGCAGAAGGGCGGTTTTTTCCGGACACCTACGTGTACCCGAAAAACAGCCCCGACCTTGGCATCTACCGACAAGCGGCGCGCGCCATGCAAGCCCAACTGGAATCGGCCTGGCAACGCCGCTCAGGCTTGGCTGCGCTCGACAAACGCGACGACTTGCTGATTTTGGCCAGCATGATCGAAAAAGAAACGCAGCACGACCCTGATCGGCAATTGATTTCAGCGGTGTTCCACAATCGCTTGCGCTTGGGCATGAAGCTACAGAGTGATCCCACCATCATCTACAGCTTGGGGGAAAGCTTTGATGGGAACCTGACCAAAAGGCATCTGCGCACCGACACCCCTTTCAATTCGTACACCCGTTTGGGTTTGCCGCCGACCCCGATCGCGATGCCCAGCGCCGCCGCACTGCTCGCTGCGGCGAATCCCGCAGAAACCAATGCTTTGTTTTTTGTCGGCAAAGGTGACGGGAGCAGCCATTTCAGCGAGACGCTGAACGAACACAATGCGGCGGTTCGGCAATTCATCCTGAAGCAATAGCAACCCTTGTTGCTGCGGTAAGCTAGGGGTTTTGTGCGCGCCGTTTCCGAGGAGAGTTTGCGCCATGGTCAGCAACCCCAGAGGTTTATTCATCAGTTTTGAGGGCATCGACGGTGCCGGCAAGACCACGCACATCGAGGGCGTGGTGCGCTTGTTCAAGGAACAAGGGCGCGAGGTCGTGCGAACGCGCGAGCCGGGTGGCACCCCCTTGGCTGAGCAACTTCGCGAGCGGGTTCTGAGCGACGACATGGACGCACTCACCGAGGCTCTGCTGGTCTTTGCCGCTCGGCGCGATCACATTCAGCGCGTGATTGAGCCCGCACTGCAGCGCGGGGCAGTGGTCTTGAGCGACCGATTCACCGATGCGACTTTTGCCTATCAAGGGGCGGGGCGGGGCTTTGACCTTGGGGTTTTGAATACGCTGGAGCAGTGGGTGCAACAATCGGGCGGCGGGGGCGATTTGATTCAGCCGGATTTGACCTTTTGGTTCGACCTGCCCCCGGCCGTTGCCGCTGAGCGCTTGCGAGACGCGCGTGTCGCTGACCGATTTGAGCAAGAGGATGTGGTGTTTTTCGAGCGCGTCGCCCAGGGCTATGCCGACCGCATGGCGACAGCGCCCCAAAGAATCGTGCGCATCAATGCGCACCAAGAGCGCCACCTGGTCTGGCAACAGATCACGCACCGGTTGGTTCAAAAAGGTTGGCTCGCCATCATGGTCGCCAACAACTTCAAGCTCGGCGCATGAGTGCAGCGGACACCCCAGCGCAGTTGGCCCCTTGGCTGCAGTCCCAATTGACCCAGTTGGTGCAGCACAAAGGGCATGCGCTGATGCTGAGTGGTGCTCCGGGCATGGGGCAGTACGAGCTGGCCATGGCATTGGCGAAAAGCTGGCTTTGTGAGTCCCCTGTGAACGGCTTGGCCTGCGGCCAGTGCGCGAGTTGCCATGCCGTGGCTGTGCATACCCACGCTGACTTTTCGGTCTTGATGCCGGAGACCGTGGCGCTCGAGCGTGACTGGCCCCTGTCCGCTGCGGCCCAAGACGCCATCGATAAGAAGGAGCGCAAGCCCAGCCGCTGGATCCGGGTCGATGCGGCGCGAGAGGCGATCGCTTTTTCCCAAATGACACGGGCCCGGGCGCCGCACAAAGTGATTTTGATTTACCCAGCCGAGCGCATGAACACCGAAACCGCCAACACACTGCTCAAGACGCTGGAGGAGCCGCCGGGTGATTTGCGCTTTGTGCTGGCAACAGAGGCATCGCACCAATTGCTGCCAACGATCCGCAGCCGGTGTCAGGTACACACCATGGCCTGGCCTGCGGCCGAGCTGGTCAAGCCTTGGCTGCGCGCCGCCGTATCTGAGCAAGCCAGCGATGCGGATTTGGGCACCTGGTTGGCAGCAGCCGGCGGCATCCCCCATGCCGCACAGAGCTGGGCCCACCTCGGTCTCACCGCGCAGGCATGGCAGGCGCTGCCCAAGCAGATCGCATCTGGGCAGCCCGGCGTCATGGCGGAGTGGGATGCCGTGGAGCAATTGCAAACGCTGCTCAAGCTCGCGCACGATTTGATGGCGAAGGCTGCTGGTGCTGAGCCCCGATTTTTTGAAGCGGCGCTGTTGCCTCCGACGCCCGAATTGCGCAACCTGGTGGCTTGGCAGCAGCGTTTGGTCCAAGCCACACGCTCCGTGGAGCACCCATTCAATGCGGGGCTGATGCTCGAAGCCTGGCTCTCCGACGCGCAGTCCCTTTGGTCCAGAAAAGCCGCGTGAGTAGCCGGCGGGTTTCCAGATGTACATCGATTCACATTGCCACTTGAACTTTCCGGAGCTGCAAAGCCAGCTGGACACCATCCTCGAGCAGATGCATGCCGGGCAGGTCACCAAAGCCCTGTGTATCAGCACGACTTTGGCCAATTTCGAAGACGTGCACCGACTCGCCACCGATCATCCTCAGTTGTGGTGCACAGTGGGCGTGCATCCAGACGAGGAGGGCTGTGAAGAACCCACGCTGGAAGGCTTGCTGGAGCGGGCCCAGCGCCCAAGAGTGGTTGGGATTGGGGAGACCGGCTTGGACTACTACCGCTTGAATGGGCGCGCGGTGGCCGATATGGCGTGGCAGCGAGAGCGTTTTCGCGTGCATTTGCGCGCGGCCAGAGAGACGGGCCTGCCCGTGGTGATCCACACCCGCTCGGCCAGCGATGACACTTTGGCGATCTTGCGCGAAGAAAACCAGGAGGCCAAGCACCTCGGCAAGGCACCGATTCGAGGCGTTTTTCATTGCTTCACTGAGGTGCAAGCAGTGGC
>JALQVJ010000410.1 GCA_023260355.1 Burkholderiaceae bacterium
ACCATTAGGCAATATTCTGGATTTTCTACGGCTGCCCATACACCCCCAAGACGAGGTCCCGGCGAATGTGTGGACCACCCATCTCTCCATGGCTTTTGGCGGGGCAATACCGGAGTTGGCGCCGGGAGCTGGCCATCCGGACCACCCCAGGCCTCTGGGTCAGCCCAATCGTGTCGGCTGGCAGACAACAAACCCGCTCTCTTGCTGGCCCTGCGTGGCTGATTGGGCGAGGCGCCTCGCGCGCCAATGAGCGCGCTGAAGCGAGAGCGGTCCATCTTGACCTGAATGGGCTCGCCCGCCTTCTCCAATCGGCGTGGGCGGCTCATGCAGCAGGCCCGGACATGGATGGCAATGACCCTGCTTGGGCTTGAGCCCAACGCCATGGGAGTGACTCAATGGCCCTTGCGTTGGATGCCGAAAACACGCAGTCAGCTGCCTCTTGCCAAGGGAGCCAGCGGTGATCGGTGTGCTCGTGAGGGCTCAGCACAATCGCGCTGTTGCGAGGCACGCACAGCGAAAACACGCGCTCGGTGTTGTGGCTGACCCCAGGCGCATACCGATGCAAGTAGGCTGGGTAGATGGCGTAGTGGTTTTCGAGGTGCCAGTCCATCAAACGGTGTGCAGGTGCATTCACATCCAGCCCAGTCTCCTCGGCCACTTCGCGGGCGGCCGTCGTCGCAAACGGCTCATCCCACGCGTCTTTGCTGCCGGTCACAGACTGCCAGCTCCCCACGTCTGTGCGGCGCAAGACCAGCACTTGCAGGTCGTCCGTGTGGATGACCACCAGCACTGACTCTGGAATCTTGAAGGGTCGTGAGGGAGCAGGGGGCGAGGTATTCAAGCGCAATCCAACCAAGCATTGACAGGCATCACGGCTGTAAGCTTACCGCGGATGACAGCCCTTCGCAGTCAAACGGCATCCACGCTGACAGGGAACGCGGGGGTCTTGACGCGAACCTTCATGGGGCCGAATGAGATGGCGGTTGGCGTCCCTGTCAAGCTGGCCGCGATGGCTTTCGCGGCACCCATGATGGGCAATACAAATGGCAATGGTCTCGGTTCTGCGGCCTTGGCCGAGGCGCTGGCATAGGCCGCACAGTCCCCCAACGCCCACACATCTGGGTGGGACGTCTGGCCGAATCCATTCACCACCACGCCCCGCTGCACATGGAGCCCTGCTAGCTCAGCCAAGGCAGTCCTGGGCCTCAACCCCACGGCACTCAAGACCAAATCAGCTTCGATCTCTTGGCCACTGGCAAGGCGCACGCGGTGGGCGCCAGCGTCTGACGCCTGCTCGATAGACGCGACCACGTCACCCCAATGGAAAGCCACACCCAGTTGGCCCAAGGCGGTCGCCAGCCCGAGCCCTTGTTGGGCATCGATCAATTGGGAGACTGGCCATTGGCCAGGGTCGATCACGGACACGGCATGCCCTGCCAGAGCCAGGTCATTCGCGAACTCAGAGCCAATCAAACCGCCACCAATGATGGCCACCCGCGCATTCGTGAACGCATCGAGCTTTGCGCGAAATGCTGCGTAGTCATCCCAACTGTTGACTGACAGCGCATGGCCAACGCCCGGGATGGGCAATCGAACCGGATCCGCGCCCAGCGCCAATACCAACTGCCCGAACGGCACCTCGCCACCAGTGGTTTGCACCACATGATTGGCTGCATCAATGGCCTCCACCCAAACGTGCGAGCGGAGATGCACGTCCAGCTTGGTCGCTTGCGCTGACGCTGGGGTCTGGATCAACTGCGCGGCGCTTTTGCCCTGCGCCAACGCGTTGGAGAGCATCGGCTTGCTGTAAAAATCGCCGGCGTCCCCACAGATGATCGACACCGAGCGGGCTGGGTCTCGGGCGCGAATTTCGCGCGCCAGCGTCCAGCCAGCAAGCCCGGCGCCAATGATGACAACGGCACCGGTGTTCGCGAGGGTGGCGTCATTCATGCTCAGATCTCGACCACTTCGAAGTCGACCTTGGCCACCCCGCAGTCTGGGCACGCCCAGTCCTCTGGCACATCGGACCAAGGCGTGCCTGCCGCAATGCCATCTTCGGGGCGACCCACCGCCTCGTCATACACAAATCCACACACGATGCACATATACGTTTTCATGAGATTTCCTTTTTGTTTTCAAAGATGAATGTTGACCGCTGCGTGTTCAAGCGGCCTGCAACGCATCAAGCGCTTTTTGGTAGTGATTGGCGTGGCGCTCTTCCACTTTCGCCAGGGCCGCAAACCGCTTGGCGGCCTTCTCCAAAGTCGCCCTGAACGCATCGGCGTGCTCCTTGGACTCCGCGATTTGCTCGTCAAACTCCTGCACGGCATCTGAATTGCCCTCTTGCACTGCCAAGTGGCGGAACTTGGGGTACATCTCGGTGTACTCATAGGTTTCGCCTTCAATCGCGATCGCGAGTGCTTTGGCAGGGGTCATCTTTGCCTTGGGGTAGAGCAAGTCAAGGTGGCCAAAGGCGTGCATGACCTCCTGATCAGCGGTCTCTTCAAAAATTTGGGCTGTGGCCTCGTCGCCCATGTCGCGCGCAATTTTCGCGAAGTAGCGGTATTTGATATGCGCCATAGACTCGCCCGCAAAGGCGGACTCGAGGTTTTGAATCGTGACGGAAGCTTGAGCAGTCTGTGTCATAGGGTTCTCCTTTTGGACGGGTTTGAAAGTTCGATGGATGAATTTTGGGCTTGCCCGATTCATCAGTCCAACGGATAATTTCGATATAAATAATCGTTTTTTCCGATATTCGATCATGACGCCCACCTACTCCCGCTTGGCTACGCAAATTTCGCTCAAACAGCTGCATTACTTGGTCACGCTGCGGGAAACATTGAATTTCACCCGCGCTGCTGAGCGCTGTTTTGTGACGCAGTCGACGCTCTCTGGGGGTATCAAAGAGCTGGAGTCCTGCTTGGATAGCTGCCTTGTGGAGCGTGATCGACAAAATGTCTTGTTCACCCCTCTTGGCGAGGAAGTCGTGGTACTCGCCAGGCGTTTGCTGAGCGATGCAGGCGACCTGATTCAACGCTGTGAGGATGCCAAGGCCCCTGGCCAAGGCCAGTGGCGTCTGGGCGCCATCCCGACCATCGCCCCATTTTTATTGCCCCCTTTGCTGCGCGAACTGCGAAAGACGCTGCCAAAGCTACAAGTCCTGCTGCGCGAGGAGCCTACGCATGTGCTGCTTCAAGCATTGGACGCTGGAGAACTTGATATG
>JALQVJ010000423.1 GCA_023260355.1 Burkholderiaceae bacterium
TGTGATCTGTGCTCGTCTCTATAGAGTCCCATTCGGCGGAAAAAGTTTCATCGCCGTCGTCGGGCGACTGCACGTTCACCATTTGGGGTTTGCGGCCCTGCACGATCAAATGCTTTTTTGCGGTGTTGACCGCAATGCGGTAGAGCCACGTGTAGAACTGCGCCTCGCCTCGAAATTCCGGCAATGCTCGATAGGCCTTGATGAACGTCTCCTGGGCGAGATCCTCCACAGTATGCGGGTCACGCACCCATCGAGAAATCAATCGCTGCACACGCGTTTGGTACTTGATCACCAAGGCGTCAAACGCACGGGGTTCCCCAGCTAAAAAACGACTCACCAGCCATGCGTCACCCGTCTGGGGAAGCCCCTGGTTTGGCGACGGCTGGCGCGAATCTGTCATTTCCCTTGACTTGCAGGCGCGGGTTGGCGCTGATTGTTGTAGTGCGCCCAAGCCGCCTGACGCATCGGGAGCCAGCGCTCAGGCGCATGCCAGGCGCGAAGCCACAGCATCCGCGCTGGGAAATTGGACGACTTGATGACCAGGAGCATGTGGTTTTGGAGTGTCAGCACCAAGGAAAGTTCCACCTGAAACGGCTGGGTATTGGCGCCGCTTGATTGCCACATCCACACACCAAGCACATCTTTTGACTTGGCGGTTGACCATGACAAGTGGCCGGGTGACTCCTCGGCGCATTTGGATCTGATCCAAACCAACTGCGCCACGAGTACGACTGCGATCGATACAGACGCCACCGCTGCGTGAGCCGTTGGCCATGCAATCGAAACGCTGAAGACCGCCAAAACGATGCTCACCCAGCGAATGAAGCGATAGCCCAAAACAAAACGCCCCACCGGAAATGACACCGAGGGGGCGTTGTGCATCAGCGGTCAGATTCTCAAACGAAACGCTTGAACACCAAACTGCCATTGGTGCCGCCAAAGCCAAAGTTATTTTTGACGGCGACATTGATTTTGACATCACGTGCGGTGTTGGCGCAGTAGTCCAAATCGCACTCTGGGTCTTGGTTGTCCAAGTTGATGGTCGGGGGAACCTTCTGGTGGTACACCGATAGCGCGGTGAAGACACTTTCGACACCGCCGGCACCGCCCAGCAAGTGGCCAGTCATCGACTTGGTTGAGCTGACCAAGGTTTTGAGCGCATGGTCTCCCAATGCCGCTTTGATCGCCTGAGTTTCGTTGACGTCGCCCAATGGCGTTGAAGTACCGTGGGCATTGACATAGTCCACTTGGTCAACGTTGGTGCCCGCATTGCGCAGTGCGTTCAGCATCGCACGCCGTGGGCCGTCCATGTTGGGCGCCGTCATATGACCAGCATCAGCGCTCATGCCGTAACCCGCGATTTCAGCATAGATGCGTGCACCCCGGCGCTGAGCACTCTCAAGGCTCTCCACCACCATGACACCGGCACCTTCACCCAAAACGAAACCATCGCGATCTTTGTCCCAAGGACGTGACGCAGCGGTGGGATCATCGTTGCGGGTGGACAAGGCGCGCATGGCCGCAAATCCACCCACACCTAGGGGTGAGACGGTGGCTTCTGAGCCGCCGGCAATGACGATGTCGGCATCACCGTATTCAATCATCCGCGAGGCTTCACCAATGCTGTGTAAGCCTGTCGTGCAAGCAGTGACCACTGCCAAATTGGGACCCTTGAAACCGTGGCGCATCGATACATGACCTGAGATCATGTTGATGATGGACGCGGGAACAAAGAACGGCGATATCCGACGTGCACCACGAGCCGTGAGCTCAGCGTGCATGTTTTCAATCAACGGCAGGCCACCAATACCCGAGCCGATAACGCAGCCAATCCGCGTCGCCAACTCATCATCTAATTCGTCACCCTGCGGCAAGCCTGCGTCCGCAATCGCTTGCGTTGCGGCGGCAATCCCGAGGTGAATGAACCGATCCATGGTTCGTGCTTCTTTGGGATTGATGTAGGCATCAATGTCAAAGTTCTTCACCTCGCCAGCAATTTGGCAGGCGAAAGTGGAAGCATCGAAGTGGGTGATGGGGCCAATGCCAGAACGCCCAGCCAAGAGGCTGTCCCAAGCGTCCTGTACCGTATTACCGACTGGACTGACACAGCCCAGGCCGGTGATGACAACTCTGCGTCGACTCATCCGTTATTTACGCCTTGTGGTGAGCTGTCGCGTAGTCGATGGCTTGCTGCACATTGGTGATTTTTTCAGCGTCTTCGTCGGGAATTTCGATGCTGAATTCGTCTTCCAAAGCCATCACCAATTCAACCGTGTCCAGCGAATCAGCGCCCAGATCGGCCACGAAAGCTTTGTCATTGGTGACTTGGCTCTCTTCGACGCCCAGTTGCTCGGCGATGATTTTTTTCACACGTGTTTCGATATCACTCATCATTTCCCTCTAAGGGTTGTTTAACAATCGGATGACCATTTTACCGGTCTTAGTAGGCTTCCCTGTTACGGGACTGTAGGCACAAATCAGTAATTACCCTGAAGTTGCGCCAAAAAATCATGCCATGTGCATGCCACCATTCACGTGAATCTCTTGCCCCGTGATGTACGCGGCATGAGGCCCCGCCAAATATGCGACCGCGTGGGCAATGTCGCTGGGTTTGCCCAAATGTCCCAACGGGATTTGCGACAACAACGCTTGCTGCTGCGCCTCTGGCAACTGTGCGGTCATGTCGGTTTCAATGAACCCTGGTGCCACACAATTCACCGTGATGTTTCGGCTGCCCAACTCACGCGCCAATGCCCGCGTCATGCCGGCCACACCCGCTTTGGCTGCAGCGTAATTCGCTTGTCCAGGGTTACCGGATGCCCCCACCACGGAGGTGATATTGATGATGCGCCCATAGCGCTGCTTCATCATCGGTTTGATCGCGACGCGGCTGACACGGAACACTGCACGCAAGTTGGTGTCTGTGACGGCATCCCAGTCTTCGTCTTTCATACGCATCGCCAATGTGTCGCGCGTGATGCCAGCGTTGTTGACCAACACGTGCAAACCACCCATCTCTTTGACCATGCTGTCGATCAGTTGCTCAACAGCAGACAGATCATTGACGTTCACGCACGCGCCTCGGCAATCGGGGTAAGACGCCAGGGCCTTGGAAATGTCTTGGGCACCGGCTTCCGTCGTCGCAGTGCCAACGACCCGCATGCCCGCTTGGGCCAAGGTTTGCGCAATCGAGGCGCCTATGCCTCTGGATGCCCCGGTGACGAGCGCCACGGGTTGGTTAACTGGATGTTCGCTCATGACAACAATGTTTTGACTTCGTTCAACGAGGACGGATCATACAGAGCCGCGCTCGCCATATCGGGCAGGATGCGCTTGGACATGCCTGCCAGTACTTTGCCTGGGCCGCATTCGATCACAGAGCCCACCCCCTGTGCTTGGATGGCGACCATGCATTCCACCCAACGGACTGGGCCGTAGGCTTGGCGAACCAGGGCTTCTTTGATTTGGGCGACATCGTTTTGGATCGTGACATCGATGTTATTCACCACAGGGATCTGAGGCGCCTGCATCTCAACCGATGCCAAACGCTCAGCCAAGCGCTCGGCTGCAGGCTTCATCAAGCTGGAGTGGAACGGCGCCGAAACCGGCAGGGGCAGTGCGCGCTTGGCGCCTGCCGCCTTGAGCTCAACCATTGCCTTTTCGACCGCGGCCTTGGAGCCTGCAATCACCGTCTGCATGGGATCGTTGAAGTTCACGGCTTGCACCACCTCGGGTGAAGCGTCGCCAAAGCTCGCTTGGACTGTCGCACACACCTCGACGACTTGCGGGGCTGGCATCCCCAGAATAGCCGCCATGGCACCTTGCCCGACAGGAACAGCCTCTTGCATCGCTTGCGCCCTGAACCTGACCAAAGGCGCCGCTTGAGCAAGAGTCAAAGCACCCGCAGCGACCAGCGCAGAGTACTCGCCAAGGCTGTGGCCAGCGACCACTTTGGGGGCCGCGCCACCCTCGTGTCGCCACGCCCGGTACGCTGCCACACCGGCCAACAGCATCACGGGCTGGGTGTTCGTCGTCAGCGCTAAATCTTCTTTGGGGCCCTCAGCGATCAATCGCCCGATGTCTTCGCTCAATGCGTCTGAGACCTCTTGAATGGCCTCCTTCACAGCGGGGTGATCACCCCAAGCGTCCAACATGCCAACAGCTTGGGAGCCTTGGCCTGGAAAAACAAAAGCAAATTCACTCATCTTCGTCTCTGCCCTTCACGCTCACATTCGCAACAAAACCGCACCCCAAGTGAAGCCCCCGCCAACGCCTTCGAGCAAGACAATCTGGCCCTCTTGGATTTGGCCGTTGTGCACCGCGTGATCCAAAGCCAAGGGAATCGATGCGGCCGATGTGTTGCCATGCTCGTGCACGGTCACGACGACACGGTCGGGGCCAAGCTTGAGCTTCTTTGCGGTGCTTTGCATGATCCGGATATTGGCCTGGTGGGGCACCAACCAATCGAGTTCTTCCAGACTCACGCCAGACTTTTCAAGCACCGCGCGCGCCGCGCTGTCCAGCAAGCCCACGGCCAACTTGAACACGGCAGGGCCGTCCATTTTTAGGGTTGGGTCCCCCATGACTTGTCCACCGACAACGGTACCCGGGGTGCACAGGATTTCGCGGTGCTTGCCATCGGCATGGATATCGGTTGCGAGAATGCCACTGCCATGGCCTTCGTGTCGCGTGGCTTCAAGCACCACGGCGCCCGCACCATCACCAAACAAAACGCAGGTGGTGCGATCGTTGAAGTCCAAGATGCGAGAAAACACCTCGGCACCAACCACCAACGCACAATGCGCTGACCCAGCGCGCACCATCGCATCAGCGACGGTGAGGGCGTAGATAAAACCACTGCACACAGCTTGCACATCAAAGGCCGGACAACCTGCCGCGCCATGCTCAGCACCCTCAGCCAGCGCAGCTTGCGTGAGCTTGTGCTGAAGAATCGTCGCTGTTGAAGGGAACACCATGTCAGGTGTAGATGTTGCGACAATGATCAGGTCAACATCGGACACCGCGCGACCCGCAGACTTGAGGGCCCGAATACAAGCCTCAAACGCCAAATCGCTGCTGCTGACCTCTGGCGATGCAAAGTGTCGCGCCGAGATGCCTGTGCGCTCGACGATCCACTCGTCGCTGGTCTCAATCCCTTTGGCGGCCAATTGGTCGACCAAGTCTTGGTTGGTCAGGCGATTGGGTGGCAGGTAGCTACCGGTACCGGTGATACGAGAATAAATGTTCATGCGCGCTGTCGATCGATTCACGCCGATTCGCTCGTGGACGAGGAAGCAGCGTCAAGGACTTGCAGGGCATGAGCAGCTCTGGACTGAACACGCTCAAGCAAGCGGTGCTGTGCAGCATCATAAGCCTTGGCCAACGCATAGCCGAATGCGACTTCGTCAGCCGAGCCATGGCTCTTGAACACCAAGCCACGCAAGCCCAGCAGTGCCGCACCGTTGTATCGCTTGTGGTCCACTCGTTCCTTGAATCGAGCCAACACGGGCAAGCTCACTATGGCGACCAAACGGGTCAACCAGTTCCGGGAAAACTCTTGCTTGAGCAATGTGGAGACCAAGTGGGCCAGCCCTTCGCTGGCTTTCAGCGTCACGTTTCCGACGAAACCATCGCACACCACGATATCTGTTGTGCCTTTGAAAATGTCATTGCCTTCGACGTTGCCGTGAAAGCGGATATGGCCGTCAGCTCCTGCTTGTCTGAGCAGTTCGCCTGCGCGTTTGATGTTCTCACCGCCCTTGATGGCTTCTTCCCCGATGTTCAGCAATCCAACGGTCGGATCGGTAACGCCAGACGTGGCTTGCACCAACGCGGAGCCCATCACGGCGAACTGCAGCAAGTGCTCGGGCGTGCAGTCCACATTGGCACCCAAATCCAACATCGTCGTGCCACCACCTGAAATGTTCGGCATTTGAGAGGCGATGGCTGGCCGGTCGATGCCTTCGATGGTTTTCAAGACGAACCGCGCGATCGCCATCAGCGCGCCAGTGTTGCCAGAGGACACCGCCACATGGGCCCGGCCATCGCGGACCTGCTCGATCGCGACGCGCATCGATGACCCCTTCTTGCGACGCAGAGCCACTTCAATGGAATCGTCCATGGTGACGACTTCTGGGGCATCCACACACGAAACGCGCGCATGCTCCACGAGGCGGGGATGTTGCGCCCAGACGTGCGTTTGCCCGACCAAAATCAGCCGTGCGTTGGGGTGAGAATTTAAAAATGCCAGGCAAGCGGGCAGGGTGGCTGTCGCACCCGCATCGCCACCCATGCAATCCACGGCAATCGTGACCTCGCTGAGCGGAGGGAATGCCGATTTCAATGCTTGTGTCATGCCATCAGACGAAACAAAGGCCCGCCACTGTAAGCGCGGGCCTCAGGCGTCAGCACGAATTAGGCTTCAGATTTGGTCTTGAGAACCTTGCGACCGCGGTAAAAACCGGTGGGGCTGATGTGGTGGCGCAAATGCACTTCACCGGTGGTGGGCTCAACAGCCGTACCAGGCACATTCAGTGCATTGTGTGAGCGGTGCATACCGCGCTTGGAAGGAGATTTTTTGTTCTGTTGGACGGCCA
>JALQVJ010000005.1 GCA_023260355.1 Burkholderiaceae bacterium
ATTTGTGATGCCGACACCGGTTACGGTGGTGTGATGAATGTCATCCGCACCGTGCAGGAGTTTGAGGCAGCAGGGGTGGCGGGCATTCACTTGGAAGATCAGGTCACGCCCAAACGATGCGGCATCTTGGCCCAGCGCGGGACTGGTGGGGACATCGAGCGCCGCATGCAAGGTGGTGTTGGGGTCGGCCAGGACGGCTTCAATGAGCATTTTGCCCATGCGGCCGCTGGCGCCGGGGATCACGATTTTCAACATATGCGCGGTGTCACTGAATCAGGCCAGCACCACTTTGCAGTGGGGGGTACTTGGCCTTGGGGGTCGGGGTTGGGGCGGGATCGGCCGCTGGCGTGGTGGACGCCGCAGGCGCGCTGTCCTTGGCCACCACAGCGGCTTCCAATTTGGCGGGGTCAAGCGTCGGCACGGGGCGTGCGATGGACTGCACAAAGTCGGCCTCTTTGGGCATGGTGTCCCCGTCAAAGCGCTCGAGCTGGCCGTCTTTGAAGTACAGCGTCAGGCGGCGCTGCTGGGTGGGTTCGCCTTGGCGCTGAAAGCTGAACACATAGTCCCAGCGATCGGCGTGGAACACGCTTTGCAACAGCGGCGTACCCAGGATGGCGTTGACCTCGTCACGCCCCATGCCGGTGCGCAACAGGGCGACGCGCTCTTGGGTGATGACGTTGCCTTGCAAGATGTCGGGTTGGTAGGGCGACAACGCGCGATTCAGCGTGTTTTGCAATGCAGGCCCCTGTGCGCAGGCCCCAAGGGTCAGTGCCAGGCAAAGCACGGCAAAGCGATAGAACTGGGCAGGTATGGGCATTTTCACGGTGAAATCCGGCCAAAAGAGGTGGAAGGTCTATGATCGCCCCATTGTAGATCAGGGGTGGCGCGCGAAGATGCTTGCCCAGAGGGAAGACGCACATGACCAATATCGACGAATTGAAAAGCATTGGGCTCAAAGCGACCGCCCCAAGGCTGAAGATTTTGGAGGCTTTCCAGCGCGCCGAGTCTCGCCACATGAGCGCCGAAGATGTGTATCGCGTGTTGATCGACAGCCAAGAGGATATTGGCTTGGCCACCGTCTACCGCGTGCTGCAGCAGTTTGAGCAGGCGGGGATCCTGAGTCGCAACAATTTTGAGTCTGGAAAAGCGGTGTACGAGATCAACGAGGGTCAGCACCACGACCACTTGGTTTGCCTCGACTGTGGGCATGTGGAGGAGTTCTTTGACGAAGCCATTGAAGCCCGCCAAAAAGCGGTCGCGCAATCCCGAGGTTTCAAACTCCAAGAGCACGCGCTGTCGCTTTACGCCAGCTGCACCCGCGCTGATTGCGAGCACAAATCCAAAGCCAGCAAGTGATCTGAATTAAGTAAGCGGTTACTTTTAGGTCAATCAGATGTGTGCGACGGGCAGTGCCTTCGTGGCGCTGCGCCGCTGCCACAACACCATGCCCAGTGATAGGGATGTGAACGCCAGCATCGAAAACCCCACATATCGCGCGTCGTGGTGGGGCAACAAACCCATGGCGTAACCGGCGCCGGCACCCGACACTTGTTGCATCAAACCGGCGAACGCGGCGGCTGTACCTGCCAGCGCCGGGATGACGCCAACCGTGCCGGCCAAAGTGGGGGGCATCAAGAGGCCGTGGCCGATGCCCACGAGCACCAATGGGGCTGCAAACGTCAAGGCCGTGGCGTGACCCGCGGCGATGAAAAGCAGCATCGTGGCCGTACCCAAAAGCGTGAGCGCGTGGCCCCAAATCATCATGGGCATATCGCCGTAGCGATGGGCCCAATGGCTGGTGGCGTAGTTGCCGACCAGATAGCCGAGTGGCACCACCATCACGTACAGGCCAACGCCTTCGGGCCCGACGCCGTAATGGCCGAGCACCACCGGGGTGGCCGACATGAATGCGTAAAACGTGCAGGATGTCGCCGCCAGCATGAAGACAAATCGATGAAACGTGGGCTCAGCCAGCAGCCGGCGATACGCGCCCGCCATGTCGAGCAGCCAATGGCGCTGCGATGGCTTGGTTTGTACCGGAAGGTTGAGCCAGCGCCACGCCATGGCCATCAGTGCTGCCGCCAAAACGGCCAACAACACAAAATTGCCGGCCCAGCCCAAGTGCACGTGGATCTGGCCGCCCAGCAGTGTGGCGACCGGGGGTGTCACGCCCAGCGCCATGCCGATGTAAGCCATGGCTTTGGTGCGCGCCGGGCCTTGAAACACGTCTTGCACGGCGGCGCGACCGATCACCATGCCGGCGGCACAACCGGCCCCAAGCAACGCACGCGCCGCAACGAGGGTGTCCAAGTCAGACGCCAATGCGGCCACACAGGATGCAGTGAAGGACACGCTCAGCCCTGCCATCAACAGGGGGCGCCGTCCCCAGCGATCCGACATGGGCCCGTAAACCAACTGCATGGCGCCATAGGTGACCAAAAAGGCGCTCAATGTGAGCTGCACGTCGGCTTGCTCGCGCCCAAAAATTTGCCCCCACTCTTGCATGGATGGCAGGCAAATCGTCATGGCCAGCAAGCCGAACACGACCTGGGCCACCAAATTGAAAAGAATCATGGGCGCGATTATGGGCTCAGGTGCGCACAGGCGGGGAACACCGATGTCGCGCGCGTGGAGCCGGGTGCCCTGCGCCAAGGGCACCCGAGTGGGGTGCCTTGCGCACCCCAGTGATCACATGGCTTTGATCAAACCGCCGTCGACACGCACGGCACTGCCGGTCATGTAGCCCGCGCGCTCGGAGCAGATAAAGGCGCCCACAGCGCCGAACTCCTCGGCGGTGCCGTAGCGGCGTGCCGGAATGGACAGACGGGCTTGCTCGCGCACTTGGTCGGCGCTGAGGTTGAGCCGCTGGGCGTTGGCTTGGTCCAGTGCCTTGACCCGGTCGGTATCGATGCGGCCGGGCAGCAACATGTTGCAGGTGACGCCATCGGCGGCCACTTCGAGCGAGAGCGTTTTGTTCCAAGCCAGCAGGCCTGCTCGGATGCTGTTGGACAGCCCCATGTTCTCCAAAGGCTGCACCGCTGCCGAGCTGGCGATGGTCAGCAATCGGCCCCATTGGCGCTCGCGCATGGCGGGCAAGCAGCGATTGGCCGCATGCACGAGGTTGGCGAACATGCGGCTGAACCAGAGCTCCCAATCTGCGGCCGCCGTGCCAACGGCAGGACCGGGAGGGGGGCCGCCACCGTTGAGCACCAAAATATCGATGCCACCGAGCTTGGCCAAGGTCGCGTCCAGCAAAGCGTCTAGCGCGGCGCGGTCATAGACGTCGCAGTCCATGCCATGCACCAAGCCGCCTTCGGCCGCGTCCTTAGAGAAATCTTTGGCGGCTTGCGCGGCCCCAGAGCGGCCGCAAATCATGACCTCGACGCCCTCAGCGGCCAGTGCGCGCGCCACGCCAGCGCCCAATCCTTTGGTGCCAGCCAGCACCAAAGCGCGTTTGTCTTTGAGTCCTAAATCCATGTTCACTTCCTCCGATCGAGTACCACGCCTTGCTGGATCAAGGTTTGGATTTGCTCTGCCGAAAACCCATATTCACCCAGCACTTCTTGCGTGTGTTCGCCAAAAGCGGGCGGCAGCCGGCGCACCGCGCCAGGTGTGCGCGAGAGTTTGACGGGAACGCCAAAACCTTGATACCAGTCTTGTTGAACCTTCATGGCTCGGTGTTCGGTGTGTGGGTGGCTGAACGCAGCGGGCAGATCCATCACCGGCCCGACCGGGACGCCTGCTTGGAGCATTTGAGTGCAGAAGGCGTGGCCATCGACATGGTTGAGGCTTTCTTGGAGCGCAGCCATCAGTGGCGCGCGGTGCTCCACACGTGAGGCGTTGCTGGCAAAGCGGGGGTCGGCCAGCAGGTCCTCGCGGCCCAGGCCCTGGCAGAAGCGCTCGAAGGCACGGTTGTTGCCGACACACACGAAGATGTCCACGGTGGCGGTCTTCATCTTGTCATAGGGGCTGATGTTGGGGTGAGTGTTGCCCATCAACACCGGGGCCTTGCCCGACATGAAGAAGTTCGCCGCGTGCGGGTGCAAGTTGGCCAAGCCGCAGTCGTACAAGGCGATGTCAATGCTCTGGCCTCGTCCGCTTTTTTCGCGCTCCGCTAACGCCAGCAAGATGCCAATGGTGGTGTTCAGCCCTGTCGTGATGTCGATCAGCGGTGTGCCCGCGCGCACGCCGCCTGACTCTGGGCTGCCGTTGATGGACATGGTGCCCGTCATCGCTTGCAGCACGGCGTCGTACCCGGGCAGGCCGCCCAATGGGCCGGTGGCGCCAAAGCCACTGATGCTGCAGTGGATCAGACGGGGGAATTTGTCCTTGAGCACGCCCTCGTAGTCGAGGCCCCACGCCTTGAGGCTGCCGGGCTTGAAGTTGTCGATCAAGACGTCTGCGCCCTCAAGCATCTGCAACAGCAACTCTCGTGCTTCGGGACGTGTCAAGTCGAGCGCGATCGCGCGCTTGTTGCGGTTCACGCCGACGTAATAACTCGCGCCTGGGTCGCCGTCGTAGTCGTGAAACGGGGGGCCCCAGTCGCGGGTCTCGTCGCCCTGAGGCGGTTCAATTTTGATCACGTTGGCGCCGTGGTCGCCCAAAATTTGAGAAGCGTATGGACCGCCCAAAACGCGGGTCAGGTCGATGACGGTGAGGCCGCTGAGGGCCCCACCTGATGCAATGGGTGGTGTCATATGGGTGTCTCGGTTGCTCACTGACATCGTAGCGGGGATTGGCCGCGGCGCTATCGTGCAGGTGACGCACTTACACTCTTGAGCATGACACTTTCGTTGCACGAATCCGCCTTGATTTTCGACCTCGACGGCACGGTCGCTGACACCATGGACTTGCACCGCGCGTCCTGGACCGCGTTTGGCGCGCTGCATGGGTTTGCCTCAGACCACCCCGAGGTATTGGCATCGAGCAGGGGCCGCACCACGCCGGAGTCCATGCGGGTCTTGTTTGGCGAGCACTTGAGTGAGGCGGATATGCGTGCCCACCTGGATCACAAGCAGGGGCTGTTTTGGGAGGTGGCGCAGACGCAGCTCAAGCCCATCGCAGGCTTTTCTGAGTTCGCCGAGTGGGTCTCAGCAGTCGAGCGCCCACGGGCCTTGGGTACAGCGGGTGAGAGCCACAATGTCGGTCGCATTTTGAACAGCTTGGGATTGCAGGATTTCTTTCAAGCGCGCGTGACCGGTGATATGGGTTTGCGCGGCAAACCCAACCCAGATATCTTTTTGCACGCTGCCGAATTGCTCGGTGTGCGTCCTGAGCAGTGCGTCGTGTTTGAGGATGCCATCGCCGGTGTGGCTGCTGCGGGCAGAGCGGGCATGCGCTGTATCGCCGTGTGCAGTGATCACGCCCCGCATGAGCTGCAAGGCGATCATGTGATTGCCCACATCACCGATTACCGGCAACTGTTGGAGATGCTGGCATGACGCGCGCGCTGAGGTTTGGCGTTTTGGGCGATGCCAAGATCGCACGCACCCAAGTTGTCCCGGCGATACATGCCGCGGGCCACAGCGTGGTGGCGGTCGGATCGCGCCAGTCCCAGCCAGCGCCCTGGGCACAAGCGCTGGGGGCTGACTGGACGGACTACGCCGGTGTGATCCAACACCCTGATGTGGATGCGGTGTATGTCGCGCTGCCCCACCATTTGCACGCAGAGTGGAGCGTTCGCGCGCTGCAAGCAGGTCGCCACGTCCTGTGCGAAAAACCCATGGCTTTGTCACTGGCCGACGCAGATGCGGTGTTCGGAGCGCAGCGGGCAAGTGGGCGCGTATTTTTCGAGGGGTATATGGTGCGCCACCACCCACAGTGGCTTTGGCTGCGCGATTTGGATCTGGGCGCGTTGCGCCACATTCAAGTGACGTTCACATACGACAACCGCGATCCGAACAACATCCGCAACATCGCCAGCATGGGCGGCGGCGCGTTGTGGGATATCGGTTGTTACGCGGTGTTCGCTGGTCATTGGTTGATGGGCGTGCCAGATCAATCAAGCCTGCGCAGCGACATGCACCCCGAGTGGCATGTGGATACCCACAGCAGAGGCTGCCTGATGTGGGCGCGCCAGGATGGACGCACCGAATTGGACTTTTTTGTATCGACTCAAACGGCGAAGCAACAAACGGTGGTCGTCACAGGCGAGCGCGGTTGGGCGAGGCTGGATGTGCCGTTCAACCCAGCGGAGGTGACCACGGCTTTGCACAGCACTGGCGGTTTGAGCCACGAGGCTACGCTGAAAACGTTTGAGCCTTGTAACGCCTACGCGAATATGGTGGCTGACTTTGCGTCTGCGATCGGGGGTGCTGCGATCCCAGAGGGCTGCAGCGCTGCCGCCAGCCGAGACATCATGGCGACCCTGTGCGAATTGCATGCCCGTGCCGAGCGCGGGCAGTTGGGTGTGTCGCCCTGAGTGGATTTGACTGAGGGCCTCAGCCGCTGTGGGCTGCGAGCGGCTGGCTGTTCTGGGCCCCGAAAAAAGGCACTCAGCTATTTGCAAAGATCCAGCATTCCCGATTAGGATGTTTTCATGTCCAAGTATCAGTTCCACGTGAGGGTCAAGCCCACATACCTGCCAGACCAATCAGACCCGGATGATGATCTGTATGTCTTCGCGTACACCATCACCATCACAAATGTTGGGCAAGTCGCAGCGCAGTTAATCTCTCGCAGCTGGAACGTCAACGATGCCAACGGCCACACCCAAAAGGTCCGTGGACTCGGTGTGGTCGGTCACCAGCCCCTGCTGCAACCCGGAGAGTCATTCGAATACACAAGCGGCACACGCTTATCAACGGCCACGGGCACGATGCACGGGAGTTTTTTCTGTGTGGCTGAGGACGGTGAAAAGTTCGATGTTGACGTGCCCATGTTTGTGCTGGATGGCATGAGCGCTGTCGGCCCCGGCACTTTGCACTGAGGCCATCATGGTCACCAAGGTCTTGTTTGTCTGTATGGGCAACATTTGCCGAAGCCCGACAGCAGAGGGTGTCTTTCGCCAAATGGTGAGTCAGCGCGGCCTGAGCGACGCGTTCGAAATTGATTCGGCGGGCACCCACGACTACCATTTGGGACACGCCCCCGATGTGCGTTCTCAGGCGCACGCCAAGGCCAAAGGTTACGACATCAGTGGCCTGCGCTCCCGATTGATCACGGAAGAGGACATGCGGTATTTTGATCGCGTGCTGGTGATGGACGATCGCAACCACGAGCGGGTGCATGCGCTTTCGCCCGTTGACGAGCGCGGCAAGATTCAATTGTTGACCGAGTACTGCGTGACACTCAAAGCGGATCAAGTGCCTGATCCTTACTACGGTGGTGATGCAGGCTTTGCGCGCGTGATGGCCATCATTGAAGACGCCTGCCATGGCTTGTTGGACGCGTTGACCAAGCCCGCGAGCTGAATGCCGCTGGCGCCTATTGAGGGCGCCGCCCATACCGGAGATTTGAATGCCCTTGAGTCCTTCGCAACCCCCCCACGTTCACCTCAGTGACGGCGGTATTTTGAGTGTGACCGTGCACGGTCTGGGTGCTCTGAATATTGTGGGCTCGCCCGAATTGATCGCTTTGAGAGACGCCGTCGGCGCTTGGGCCCACGACCCGCGCGTCAAAGCCTTGGTGCTGCGTGGGCACGGCGACCAGGCCTTGATTGGTGGCGCCAACATCCATGAGATGGTGCAACTCCAAGGCATGGAGGCCGAGCGATTCATTGAGCGCCTGCGCGATGTGTGCGACGCGATGCGGCGCTTTCCAGCGCCAGTGATTGCCCGCATGCCGGGTTGGTGCCTGGGCGGAGGCCTCGAGGTGGCGATGGCCTGCGACATCCGGGTGGCGGCGAGTGACGCACAGTTTGGGATGCCAGAGGTCAAGGTTGGAATTCCGTCGGTGATTCACGCGGCATGTCTGCCGCGCTTGGTCGGGCAGGCGCGGGCGCGGTGGCTGTTGCTCACCGGCGAACACATTGACGCACAGACAGCGCTCAGCTGGGGGTTGATCGATCGTGTGGTGCCCCTCGGTGAGCTAGACAGCGAGGTGCAGCGCATCGCGCAAGGTTTCGCTGGCATGGGCGCAGCCGTCTTGCGGCAACAAAAGCGGCTGCTGCGCGAATGGGAAGACCAGGGGCTGGACGTGTCCATCAACAACAGCGTGCGCGAGTTTGGGGCAGCGTTCGAGACGGGCGAGCCACAGGCTTACATGGGCGCATTCTTGAGCAAAAAAACCAAAACCTAACGCGAACCCTTGCGTCGGACACGTTGGGACACATGCGCACTCGCCGTGCATGACCCCACTGGCGCAGCCTTGGTGATCAACTCATAGCAAGCAGATGTGATCGATGGCGCCGGTAGGCGAGTCCGTTGACCACAGGAGATCCAAGTCCGAGACCTTGTTGGTGCTCAGGGGGTCGCGCGGCATCAGTCGGTGCAACAGCACGCATTGCGCCAACACCATGCGGCGCGGATTTTGGGTTTGGTGTGACTCCCAACCCATAGCGATGGCGCTGGTCAGGTGGTAGAGACCAGCTGCCACGCGGCGTGCTTGGGCTTCGTCTTTGTGGTCAGCTGTGGTCTGCGCCAGCCCCCCCAGTCGCTCCATGAGGGCATCGATGGCGGCGCGCACGCGCGCGTGCCAAGGTGTGGCGATCAACAGTTGCCGCATGTGGTCTTGCCACACGCTGAGGGAGCCTTCGCGCTGGATGGCCCGCAACACGTCTAAAGCGACGATGTTGCTGGTGCCCTCCCACACCGAGCCCAAATGGGCGTCGCGCAGGACACGCGCGTCAGACCACTCTTCGATGTAGCCACAACCGCCCCTGACCTCCAGCGCATCACCGGCAACGCTGCGGGCATCCCGCGTGGCCCGGTATTTGATCAGTGGCGTGAGCAATCGGGTCAATGCGTAGGCCCCTGCTTCGCCCTGGTCTGCACGCGACAGTGCCTGAGCGGTTTGAAACATCAGGGTGCGGGCTTGCTCAGCCTTGACCAACATCTTGGCCAACTGCACTTGCATGAGCGGCATGTCGATCAAGCGTTTGCCGAAGGCTTGCCGATGCCGCGAGATGAAGAGCGCCTCGGCAACCGAGCGGCGCATCAGCCCAGCAGCGCGCATGCCGTTGGACAGGCGCGAGTTATTGACCATGTCTGCCATTTGCACGAAACCGCGCCCGAGCTCGCCGACCAGCCACGCTTGCGCGCCCTCGAGTGTGATTTCGCCGCTGGCCATGGAGCGTGTACCGAGCTTGTCTTTGAGGCGCACGATGCGGTAGCTGTTGGCTTCGCCGTTGGGCAGCACGCGCGGCAGCAAAAAGAGACTCACGCCGCGCATGCCATCCGGCTCGCCGTCCACGTGCGCAAGCACCATAGCCAATGCCGCATCGGGGTTGGAGCAAAACCACTTGTCACCCTTGAGGCGATAGACCCCTGGGCCGCAGTCGGGGGCAGCGGTGGCGCATGTCTCAGTGGCCGCGACATCGGAGCCCGCGCCTTGCTCGGTCATGAACATCGCCCCTTGGGTCAGCGCGTTGAGGTCTTGGCTGGTGAGACCCGCGATGTACCGCTCTACCAACTCTGGCGCGCCGTATTTGCGCAAAGTGCGCGTGAGCGAGTCAGTCATGGAGAGCGGACAGCACAAGCCGAACTCGGCTTGGACCAGCAGGTAGGAGAGGCTGTATTTGACCGCGGGTGGCAAGGGCTCTGGCCAACCCAAGACGCCAGCGCGGTGTGACATGGCGGCCAAGCCATAGTCGCCAAACGCGATTTGCTCCATGGCGACATAGGCGGGGTGCTTGAGGGACAGCGAGGGCCGTCTTTGGCTGAGAATTTGAGCGAGGGTAACTACCTCAGCGCCGGATTGCAGACTCTTGGCATCGTTCCGTTAGT
>JALQVJ010000019.1 GCA_023260355.1 Burkholderiaceae bacterium
TTTGCGGCTGCAACTGCGTCTTCGGAGAAGCTATAGATCAGCGGACCGGTCATCTGGTCGGCTGCAACTTCAAAGCTGGTACCAGCCAGTGCGCGACGAGCCAAGGTGTTTTTCAACACACTCAGGTTCACGTCAGCAGCACGCGCTTTGGCACGCAGCTCCGTCATTCCAGCGACCGTGATGCCACGGTATTCCGCCATCACGAGCGTTTGAGCTTTGGCTGCGAGGTCGGTCACTTCTTTGATGACCGCTTCTTTCTCACTGCGATTCAGACTCAAGGTTCACTCCTTTATGTTGCGGTGGTGGACCACTGGGGCCCATTCACCGCGCCTACTTGCAGCGACCAACTGTTTATGGATGTCCATCAGCAGCGGGATCGCCATCTGCGTTGGCTGGTGGATTAAGTTGCTTCAAGAGCAACGCCAACGGTCTTGGATGGCTCCGCCTTCGTTTGCACGAGGGCAGACCCACCACTTGACGCCGATTTCTCAGCGTCAAATCTCTCTAGCCATCAAGCTGTGATGGAGCCCGTGTCGACGCGAACGCCAACACCCATGGTTGAAGACACAGCCACCTTGCGCAGGTACAGACCTTTGCTCGAAGCGGGCTTGGCTTTGTTCAACGCATCCAACAGCGCCTTCAGGTTCTCGGTCAATGCGTCGCCTTCAAATGAGCGACGGCCAATGGTCGTGTGAACGATACCGGCCTTGTCGACGCGGAATTGCACTTGACCTGCTTTGGCGTTCTTGACCGCGGTGGCGACGTCAGGCGTCACAGTACCGACTTTGGGGTTTGGCATCAGGCCACGGGGACCCAACACTTGACCCAAGGTACCAACGATGCGCATGGTGTCGGGCGCGGCGATGACCACATCGAAGTCCATCTTGCCGGCCTTCACGTCAGCTGCGAGGTCTTCCAAACCAACGATGTCTGCACCGGCGGCTTTGGCCTCTTCAGCCTTGGCGCCCTGGGCGAACACTGCCACGCGAGCGGTTTTGCCGGTGCCACGGGGCAACACGACAGCGCCACGCACCACTTGGTCTGATTTGCGAGCGTCAATACCCAACTGAATAGCGACGTCAATAGACTCGTCAAACTTGGCAGTTGCGCACTCTTTGACCAACGCCAATGCGTCAGCCAATGGGTACAGTTTGTTGGAGTCGACTTTGTCAGCGACTGCTTTTTGTTTTTTCGTGAGCTTGGCCATCGATTAACCCTCCACCGTCACGCCCATGGAGCGTGCAGAACCCGCAATGGTCTTCACAGCAGCATCCAAATCGGCTGCGGTGAGGTCTTTGCCTTTGGCTTTAGCGATCTCTTCGAGCTGTGCGCGAGTGATCTTGCCGACTTTGTCTTTGTGAGGCACGGAAGAGCCTTTGGTCAAACCAATGGCTTTCTTGATCAACACAGATGCGGGAGGCGTCTTGATGACGAACGTGAAACTCTTGTCTGCGAACGCGGTGATCACCACGGGCAGGGGCAGACCGGGCTCGACGCCTTGGGTCTGGGCGTTAAACGCCTTACAGAATTCCATGATGTTCAAACCCTTTTGGCCCAATGCAGGACCAACTGGGGGCGATGGGTTGGCTTTACCAGCTGGCACTTGCAGCTTGATGTAGCCAATGACTTTCTTTGCCATAGTTCTACTCCGCGAGTTCAAACGGCTGGCCGAAACCAACCTCCTCGATGATTGCATCCCCGTTCTGAAAAGAAACTGATGCGGCGCGGGGAGCGACTCACA
Organism: Burkholderiaceae bacterium; assembly: GCA_023260355.1. Taxonomy (GTDB): domain Bacteria; phylum Pseudomonadota; class Gammaproteobacteria; order Burkholderiales; family Burkholderiaceae_C; genus RS62. The sequence goes on from JALQVJ010000019.1 coordinate 1,742, forward strand.
ACATCAGCCTTCATTGGTCCGCCAAACGGCGGACCATGCATCAAGCCTTTTCGACTTGACTGAATTCCAATTCAACCGGCGTGGCGCGGCCGAAAATCGTCACCGAGACGCGCAGTTTGTTGCGCTCATAGTTGACCTCTTCGACGCTGCCATTGAAGTCCGCAAATGGGCCTTCCTTCACGCGCACATACTCGCCCACCTCGAACTCCACCTTGTGGCGGGGCTTGTCTGAGCCTTCCTGCATTTGGCCCATGATGTTCTGCACATCTTTTTCCGAAATGGGAGCAGGACGGTTGCGGGCGCCGCCCACAAAACCAGTCACCTTGTTGGTTTGTTTGACCAAATGCCAGGTGTCGTCGTCCATGACCATTTCAACGAGGACATAGCCAGGGAAAAACTTGCGCTCTGTCGTGCGGCGCTGGCCATTTTTCAGCTCGACCACCTCTTCGGTCGGCACCATGATGCGACCAAATTTGTGAGACATACCCGCATTGGCTGCGCGCTCAGCGATGTTGCGCTCAACGGCCTTTTCCATACCAGAGTAGGCGTGCACCACATACCAGCGCATGCCGTCGGCTTCGGTAGCTTTGACTTCTTCGCTCATCATTTCCACCCCAAAACCAAGTCGTACAGCACCCATTCCAGGGTCTTGTCCGTCAACCACAAAAACAGTGCCATCACAAAGACGAAACCGAACACATACAGCGTCATCTGCAGCGACTCGTTGCGAGTCGGCCAGACCACCTTTTTGGTTTCGCGCACAGACTCACGCACGTAAGCAATGAAGCTGCGACCCGAAAAGGACGTGCCAAAGACGCCAACTGACGCGACCACAGCAACCAGCAACGCACCCCAGCGAATCCAGTCTTCGCGCGCACCCAGCATGTAATACGCAACAAAGCCAGCCAACAAAAGGGCGACCGCCAGCACAACCTTGACTCGGTCTGCCGCTTTTCCAACAGTTTGAACATCAGTAGATGTCATAACAACCAATCCACAATGCGCGAAAGGCGCGAAGCCCACCAAGGATTTTTTCCTAGGCGGGCTTGATTTTTAGCCGAATTCACCGGGTGATTTCGACCCTATTCACCCCAAAAGGGTGGCAGGGGCAGAGGGAATCGAACCCCCAACCTTCGGTTTTGGAGACCGACGCTCTGCCAGTTGAGCTATACCCCTGTATTCCAACGAATGCGATCAGGCCAGGATTTTGGCAACGACGCCAGCGCCGACGGTGCGACCGCCTTCACGGATAGCGAAGCGCAAACCCTCTTCCATAGCGATCGGGTTGATCAACGTCACTTCAATCGCCACGTTGTCACCAGGCATCACCATCTCTTTGCCCTCTGGCAACTTGATCGCGCCAGTCACGTCCGTCGTGCGGAAGTAGAACTGAGGACGGTAGTTGCTGAAGAAGGGCGTGTGACGGCCACCTTCTTCTTTGGACAACACATACACCTCGGCCGTGAACTGCGTGTGAGGCAGGATTGAGCCAGGCTTACACAGCACTTGGCCGCGCTCGACTTCTTCACGCTTGGTGCCGCGCAACAAAATACCCACGTTGTCACCAGCTTGGCCCTGATCCAACAGCTTGCGGAACATCTCCACGCCAGTACACGTCGTCTTCAGCGTGGGCTTGATACCCACAATCTCAATCTCTTCGCCAACCTTGATGACGCCGCGCTCCACACGACCCGTCACCACCGTGCCACGACCTGAAATCGAGAACACATCTTCCACAGGCATCAAGAACGCACCGTCAATCGCGCGCTCAGGCGTGGGAATGTAGCTGTCCAGCGCATCGGCCAACTTCATGATGGCTTCCTCGCCCAAAGGTCCCTTGTCGCCTTCCAAGGCCAACTTGGCTGAACCCTTGATGATGGGAGTGTCGTCGCCGGGGAAGTCGTAGGAAGAGAGCAACTCGCGCACTTCCATTTCAACCAATTCCAGCAATTCTTCGTCGTCCACCATGTCGCACTTGTTCAGGAACAC
>JALQVJ010000033.1 GCA_023260355.1 Burkholderiaceae bacterium
TACCGCCGCCTTTGACGTTGGGCATCTGTGAGGCAATGGCAGGCCGGTCAATGCCGGGGATGGTCTTGAGAACAAAGCGCGCGATGGCCATCAGTGCGCCGGTGTTGCCAGACGAGACGGCGGCATGGGCATGTCCGTCGCGGACTTGCTCAATCGCACGGCGCATGCTCGAGTCTTTTTTACGGCGCAATGCAACCTCGATGGGGTCATCCATAGAAACCACTTCAGTGGCTTCGATGCGCTCCACGCGAGGGTGACTCAACAATTGGGGGACAGACGCCCACACATCAGCCAGCCCGACGAGCTTGAGTCGGACATTGGGATGGGTTTGTAAAAAAGCCAAGCAAGCGGGCAGGGTTGCGCGCACCCCAGCATCGCCGCCCATGCAATCTACAGCGATCACCACTTCGTCGAGAGGTGAAAGCGCTGGGCTCAAAGCTTCAGACATGCAACTGGACAAAACACGCGCTCACCGCTTCACGGGTGAGCACCTGACGTCCTCAGAAATTAAGCTTCAGACTTGGTCTTCACCACTTTGCGACCACGGTAGAAACCTGTGGGGCTGATGTGATGGCGCAAGTGCACTTCACCCGTGGTGGGCTCGAGCGCAATACCAGGCACGTTGAGTGCATGGTGTGAGCGGTGCATACCGCGCTTGGAAGGAGATTTTTTGTTCTGTTGGACGGCCATGATAGGTCCTCTTCACGTTTGTAAGTTTGTTTGACTTCGCAAGCCTGTGCCTGCTGGGTTCAAACCACACGCTTGAGCAACGGCAAAAGCGCGAAACCGCAGATTATAGCGTGGTCTCGTCCCGGTCAACAAGCGCTGATGTGATGTTGCACAACACTGAAGGCGGTGAACCGTTCAGTGCTTGGTTTTGAGTGCCTGCAGCGCTGCAAACGGATTTGGACGTGAGGGCTCACTAACCTCTTCTGATTCGTCAGGCCCGGCATATTGGTCGATACACCCGCCATGGCGAGCAACAAACGGCAGCGCCAAAATCAGTTCATCCTCGATCAGGTCGAACAGATTGAAGTCGTGGGCCCCGACCAGCACGTCCTCGTCGGCCTCCTCGTCTTGGCGCAAGGCCTCCTCTTCTGAGGCAACAAAGCGAAACACGCGATCAACTGCCAATTGCACATCCACCGGTTCCAAACACGACTGGCATGTCTGCGTCGCGACCGCGTTGGCACTCAAACGCAGCCAGTCTTGTGCCTGGCGCTCGCCAACAGGCGTGCGCTGAAAACACGACACGCGCCAATCGACCACCTGCGAGGCGGATACAGGCAGCGCGTCGACCATGAGGCGAGTGAATACACCAAGCTCGGTTTGCCCCTCTAAGTTTTCTTGGCGGGCAGCGAGTTGGTGGACATCCAGGTTTTGTAGATTCTTCAAATCTTTCATGGGCGCGAGTGTATGACAATGCGCGTATGCACACCCCACATCCTCCTGTCATTTTGGGCTCCACATCGGCCTATCGCAAAGAGTTGCTTGAACGCCTAGGAATGGCCTTCACCACAGCCAAGCCTGACGTGGATGAAACCCCTTGGCCTGATGAAAAGCCCTTGGACCTTGCCCAGCGCCTTGCACTCGCGAAAGCGCATGCTGTGGCGGCGAAATACCCGCAGTCAGTGGTCATCGGCAGTGACCAAGTCGCAGATTTGAATGGCCAGCCGCTGGGCAAGCCTGGGACTCACGAGCGGGCTGTGGCCCAACTGCAAGCGATGCGTGGGCAAACAGTGCACTTTCACACGGCCCTCTCGGTTGTCCATCTGGCGTCTGGATTTGAGCGCAGTGATGTCGCCACAGTGAAAGTCGTGTTTCGTGATCTTGCGGACAGCGAAATTGAGAGGTATCTGCGCGCTGAACAGCCCTATGACTGCGCCGGCGCTGCCAAGAGTGAAGGTTTGGGCATCGCATTGCTTTCCAAAATCGAGAGCGACGACCCCACCGCGCTGATTGGGTTGCCATTGATTCGAACCTGCGACCTGTTGCGCTCTGCTGGAGTGCAAATCCCATGAAGACTGGCACGCTTTGGATCGTCCCGACACCGCTGGATCATGGATATCCGGAGTCCGAGCGGCCGCCGCTGGCCCGCATGATGGCCCCCGCTACGTTAGAACAAGCCGCACGCATTCAATATTGGATTACTGAAAACGCCAAATCGACGCGTGGCTTTCTAAAGCGAGTGCAGGCGTCTTTCCCTCTGGTGTGCGCGATGCAAGACATGGTCATGCTGGAGCTGCCCCGCGAAGTGCACAAGAAAGGCGACCACCACACCCAAGACTTGTCTGCTGCCAAGGCTTGGCTCAAACCCGCGCTTGAGGGCCACGACATGGGTTTGATCAGCGAGGCAGGCATGCCTGCCATTGCCGACCCTGGCTCGTCCGTGGTGCGCGCCGCTCATGCGCTGGATATCCACGTTCGCGCCCTAGACGGCCCTGTATCGCTCATGCTTGCATTGGCCAGCAGCGGCTTGAACGGGCAATCCTTTGCATTTCATGGCTATTTGAAAATCGGCGAAGAACGGGCTGCGCAGATCCGTCAGTTGGAAACTCAGGCATGGCAAACCGGACAAACCCAAATCGTGATTGAGACCCCCTATCGCAACGCCGCTTTGCTGGATCTCCTGTTGAAGACCCTCAAGCCCCAAACCCGGCTGGCGGTTGCCACTGGGCTGACCATCATTGACCAAGTGCCCAGCGCCCACGTGAGCACATGGCGGCAGCTACCCAAGCCCAATTTGGATGGGCCATCTGTGTTCCTGTGGGGGCCCAACTGAGTTCAACGGCGGTACAGCCCCCTCTCGCCGAACAGCGGTAGGGGCGGACGCTGTGTAACCGCCCCAACCTCGCTGGGGGATCAGGCCTCGCGGCGCAGTGCCGGGAACAGAATCACATCTCGGATGCTTGAGCTGTCCGTCAACAGCATCATCAAACGGTCAATACCCACACCACAGCCGCCGGTTGGAGGCATGCCGTATTCCAGGGCGCGCACGAAGTCGTGGTCGTAATACATCGCCTCGTCATCGCCGCTGTCTTTGGCTGCGACTTGGGCATGAAAGCGCGCGGCTTGGTCTTCGGCATCGTTGAGCTCTGAGAAACCGTTGCCGAACTCTCGGCCCGTGATGTAGAGCTCGAAGCGCTCCGTCACCTCGGGGCGGTCATCATTGGCACGCGCCAGAGGCGAAATCTCAGTCGGGTGCTCCATGATGAAGGTTGGGTTCCACAACTTCTCTTCGACAACTTCCTCGAAATACATCACCTGAAGCGAGGCCAAACTGCGCCCTGCAGTCGTCTTGGGAGCCACACCCAACCCGCGCAATGCCTCGCGCAGCCAATCGGCATCGTCGGCCTTTTCACCAGCGTCGCTGTAGCGCTCAATCGCTTCGCGGATGGTCAGGCGATCAAAGGGCTGACTCAAATCCACAGGCTTGCCCGCATATGACAGCTGCAGCGTGCCCACGGATTTTTGCGCCACATTGCGAATCAGCGTTTCTGTGAAATCCATGAGATCCAAATAGTTCCAGTACGCCGCATAGAACTCCATCATCGTGAACTCTGGGTTGTGGCGAACCGAAATGCCCTCGTTGCGAAAACTCCGGTTGATCTCGAATACACGCTCAAATCCGCCCACGATGAGGCGCTTCAGATACAACTCAGGCGCAATGCGAAGGAACATTTCTTGATCCAAGGCGTTGTGGTGCGTCTGGAAAGGCTTGGCGTTGGCACCGCCAGGAATCGGGTGCAACATCGGTGTTTCGACCTCAAGAAAGCCATGCTCCAACATGAATTCACGCATTCCGTGGAGCGCCTTGCTGCGCGCAACGAACCGTTGCCGAGTTTCCGCATCCGTCATCATGTCGACGTAGCGTTGGCGATATTTGAGCTCTTGGTCATGGATGCCATGAAACTTGTCCGGCATGGGACGCAGGCTCTTGGTCAACAACCGGATCTTGTCCGCGTGGATGGTCAACTCACCCGTGCGAGTCTTGAAAATACGACCTTCCGCAGCAACGATGTCGCCCAGGTCCCAATGCTTGAAGGCGTCGTGTGCCTCTTGGCCGACGCTTTCGTTGTTGATGTAGATTTGGATGCGACCTTGTGATGTGCCAAAAGAGGCATCTTGCAGCGTGAAGAAGCTTGCCTTGCCCATCACGCGCTTCAACATCATCCGCCCAGCCACGCTGGCCTGAAAGTGCTGGCCTTCCAACTCTTCCTTGGACATGCCGTCGTAGGCGGCAAAAAGTTGCTCTGCCCGGTTTTGTGGCTTGAAATCATTCGGAAATGCGACCGCCCCGCCCTGCGCCTGATGCGCGCGCATGGATTTCAATTTTTCGCGACGCTCAGCAATCAGTTGGTTCTCGTCC
>JALQVJ010000429.1 GCA_023260355.1 Burkholderiaceae bacterium
TGTTCTGGTTGATATTGATGAAACCCACGGTAGCGTCCATCAAAAAGTTGATTTTTTCGAACAAGAAAGCGGCGTGTGAATCGAGCGAATCCAAGTCGCGCAGGATCTGGCGGGCGTCTTCAAATTGCTCAGCCGACAGCAAACGGGTGCGCATCATGAAGCTCACGCCTTTGCGGGTATCCATCACGTTGCGCCGAATGCGGCCGGACATGTCTTCGCTTCGAGCGATGGCAGCCAACACTTGACCTGCCGTGTCATCGGTCACTTCGGCAGCCAGCACCATCTTGCTGACGTTGTCGAGTTCGTCGTTGATTTCCTCGAGCGTGTCGGCTGAGTACTCTGCGTCTGCGTCGAACAGCATCAGCAGCACATCTTTGGCATCCTCGATCAGTCCTGGCATGCGCCGCGCACGCAGTCTCAACAGACGAAGCACGGGCACGTCTTCTTGGTGGATCGAAAACAGAACACCGTGGCTGCGCTCGCTCCCGCTGCCACGGTTCAACACGAACGCGACGCGCGCGGTGTGGGGGTTGTCTTCATCGGCGATCAAGAAGTCTGATCGGATGTGCAACTCGCCGTTCTCTTCCTCGTAAAAGCGTGCGGACTCCTCAATGTCTTCCGCCATGACGTCATCGGGGATGGATAGCCCGTAGTACGCTTTTACCCATTGGGTCTCGGCTGCAGTGGCGTCGTCCAAATCGACCCAAATGGGTTTGAACTTTTCCAAGTCTGCGAGCGACTCGATTTCTTCTTGATATAGGCGGCCGTTCGCCAGTGTAAATACGTTCAGCATGGGGTATTCCGGTCTTCAAATGTCCAAAATGCGCGTGTGTCAACTGCGTCAATGGGGATCATGTGCTTTCAGTCCGGAAGATGGGGCATCGCCCCTTGACCCTGTGATCAGATCGGCGAGGCAGGCGTTTCCAAAACTGAAAGCACGCAACTAGGGCTGCTTTCCATGGAGAAACTCCAAATATTGAGATGGCCGCGATTATCGCACCTTTGCCTTTGGATTCGGCGATCCCCCGTAGTGGACGGCGTCCTCTCGCGCGTTGGAGTACATTTCCCCATCCTCTCCCCTAAAGAATGCACATGTCCTCTTCGCCTACGTCGCTGACACCGTCCAAAGAGCGGTGGGTGCTGCTCACCCTAGCCGGAATCCAACTGACTCACATATTGGATTTCATGGTGATGATGCCCCTGGGGCCCCAGTTCACCGAGCTGTTTCGCATCAGCGATGCAGAATTCGGCGCGCTGGTGTCGGCCTATACGTTTGCGGCAGGCGTATCCGGGCTGATGGCATCGGCCTACTTGGATCGCATCGACCGCAAGCGACTGCTGCTGGGGCTTTATGTGTTGTTCACGCTCGCAACGGTGGCGTGCGCGAGCGCGCAGACCTACAGTTGGTTGATGGTCGCGCGCATTGCAGCGGGCCTGTTTGGCGGCATTCTCACCGCGCTGTCGCACACGATCGTGGGTGACTTGATACCGTTCGAGCGCAGAGGGCAGGCCATGGGTGTGGTGATGGCCTCTTTCTCGGTGTCGACGGTCGCCGGTGTTCCCTTGGGGCTCGCGCTCGCCGCTCGGTGGGGCTGGCATGCCCCTTTTTGGATGTTGTCCATGATGTGTGTGGGCTTCTGGATCGTGGCTTGGGCCACCTTGCCCTCCATCAAAGACCACTTGGGCCATCCAGAGCGTGGCAGCGTTTGGCGCGAGATTGCCGTGACTGTGCAGCACACCAACCATTTGTGGGCCTTCTTGCTCACGGCCGTCAACATGATGGCGGGTTTTGTGATGATCCCCTACATCACCATTTACATGCGCCACAACGTCGGCTTGACCATGGAAGAGATCCCCTACTTGTATCTGGCTGGCGGGCTTTGCACGCTGGTCACTGCGCGCTGGATTGGCCGCCTGTCCGATCGCCACGGGAAACCCAAGATTTATCGTGTGTTGAGCCTATTGACAATCCCGCCGATGTTGGCGCTTACTCACATGCCAGCGGTGAGCCTTTGGATCGCGGTACCAGTCAACGCGGTGCTTTTCGTGGTCCTGAGCGGCCGGATGATCCCCATGATGGCGATGTTGACCGCCGCCGCTCAGCCGCAGCGCCGAGGTACTTTCATGGCCTTGAATGCCGCTGTTCAATCCCTATCGATGGGCGTTGCTGCGTTCTTGGGGGGAATACTGATTTCCAGGAATGCCCAAGATCAAGTGGTGGGCTATGGCCTCACAGGGTGGGTCGGCGTCGCGGCCATCGTGACCACGCTGTGGTTGGTCAATCGCGTCATCATGCACCAAAATATGCCCCCTGCGCCACCCCCCGTGAAAGCATGAGCAAAGCTCAGGGAGATGTCTTGCCACCACTCCCAAACAGTTGCATGATGAAACTGACAGGGCCGGCTGTCGGCTCTGTGTTCATCCATCACGTGCAAGGAGGTTGCGTATGAACTTGACGATCAGCGGACACCATTTGGAAGTCACCCCAGCATTGCGCAGTTATGTCACCAACAAGCTGGATCGCATCTCTCGACATTTCGACCAAGTGGTTGATATCAAGGTGCTGCTCACGGTAGACAACCTCAAAGAAAAGGACTTGCGCCAGAAGGCTGAATGCAACATCCACGTCAAAGGGCGTGACCTGTTTGCTGAGAGCGCGCACGCTGACTTGTACGCGGCAGTGGATGATTTGGCCGATAAGTTGGACCGACAGGTTTTGAAGTACAAGGACAAAGCACAAGACCACCACCACATTGGCGCCAAGCATTTGATGTAGGATTGCGACCACTCTTGAGTTGCAAGGGCGCGTTTTTAGAGTAAAAATGCGCTTCGTCTCAAAGCCACCTCACGGTGGCTTTGTGTTCTTGGAATGATGAATAAACTAATCGAGAAGCCGCCCGCTTTGTGGTTTCTCACAGAGGACAGATACATGAATCGTCTTTCTGCCATTCTGCCGTTGGAGCAGGTGTTGGTCGGGTTGGAAACAACCAGCAAGAAAAGAGCTTTCGAAGAAGTGGGGCTTCTGTTTGAAGCGCAGCACGGGCTGAGCCGTTCTTTGATCACCGATAGTTTGTTCGCTCGCGAGCGGCTGGGCTCCACTGGTTTGGGCTACGGCGTGGCGATTCCCCATGGCAGGATCAAGGGCCTCAAGCAGCCCATGGCCGCAGTTTTTCAGCTGCAAGCCCCCATCCCATTTGATGCGCCAGACGAAAAGCCTGTGGTGCTGATGATTTGCTTGCTGGTGCCTGAAGCCGCCACGCAAAAGCACTTGGAAATATTGTCTGAAATCGCGGAGATTCTGAGTGATTCGGATTTGCGCGAGCAAATGAAGGTCGCGACGGACGCTGCCACCCTGCACGGTCTGATTGCCAACTGGCAATCTGCCCACACCGCAGCCGCATGAGACCTACCGCCATCAGCGCGGATGTGCTTTTTGAGCACAACCGCCAGCGGCTCAAATGGCATTGGCTTGAGGGCCTGTCTGCCTCGGAACGCAACTTCGATGAGATGGCTATCCGCGCTGCCCGATCGGGTGCGGATCTCGTGGGGCACCTCAATTACATCCACCCGTACCGCATCCAGGTGTTGGGTGAGCGCGAAGTGGCTTATTTGTCCCGCGGCACAGAAGAGGACTGCGCGCGCAGAGTCTCGCGCATTGTGACGCTCGAGCCACCCGCGTTGGTGCTGGCCGATGGACAAACTGCGCCGCAGCAGCTCTTGTCGATGTGCGCTCGGGCCAACTTGCCGTTGTTTGCAACGGACGAGTCCGCGGCGTTCGTCGTGGACGTGTTGCGAGCCTATTTGTCCAAACACTTTGCAGAGCGTGAAACCTTGCATGGTGTGTTCATGGACATCCTGGGCATGGGCGTCTTGATCACGGGTGAATCAGGATTAGGCAAGAGCGAGTTGGGCTTAGAGCTGATTTCCCGCGGGCACGGCTTGGTCGCCGATGATGCAGTTGATTTCTTCCGGATCAATCAAACCACCATCGAAGGCCGCTGCCCCGATCTGCTTCGCAACTTGCTTGAAGTGCGAGGCATCGGTTTGTTGGATATCAAGGCGATCTTCGGCGAGACCGCGGTGCGCCGCAAAATGCGCCTCAAGCTGATCGTGCACTTGGTGCGCAAAGAAACCCTTGAGCGTGACTACGAGCGCATGCCGCATCAGGCGCTTTACAAAGATGTCATCGATGTGCCGGTGCGCATGGCTGTGATTCAAGTGGTCGCTGGCCGCAACATCGCGGTGTTGGTCGAGGCTGCCGTGCGCAACACGATTTTGCAGCTGCGCGGGATCGATACATACCAAGAGTTCATCGAGCGCCAGCGCATCGCGATGGAGCGTGACTCCGGCTTTGACGACTGAGCTTTAGGGCGCCGCGTCAGCCCGGCATCGTTCAAGCAATCCTTGCAGTGCATGGCGCACCGTGGCATGTCTCACCGCGGACCGGTCTCCACCAAAATGCATGGTCTGGGACGACAGTTGACCACCCACGCTCCAAGCAAAACACACGGTCCCCACCGGTTTGGAGTCGCTGCCTCCGCCTGGTCCAGCCACGCCTGTCACAGCAACTGAAGCTTGCACGGGTGCGTGGTGGCAAGCGCCTGCCGCCATTTCCTGCGCCACTGCCTCACTGACCGCACCGTGGGCACGCAGACTGTCTGCCTTGACGTTGAGTAGCTCTTGCTTGGCGCGGTTGGAGTAGGTAATGAAACCGCGCTCAAACCAGTCCGAGGAACCCGCCAGATCCGTGCAAGCACCGGCAATCAAGCCACCCGTGCAGCTTTCGGCAGTCGCCATCATCCAGCCCCGTGCTTTCAGTGCAGCGGCCAGATCAACCACAAGCCCATCGATGCTGTTCATACAAAGAACCTCTGAGTCAGTGCGAAGACAAAAAGGGTGAGCCCTGCCGCGATCAAGTCATCGAGCATGACACCCCATGCGCCGCGCCACCCAAATCCCTTGAAGTGGCGATCCGCCCAGGCAGTGGGCCCAAACTTCACAGCGTCGAAAAATCTAAACAATGCAAAAGCCAAGGTTTGCTCGAACAGAGACACTGGCCCAAGCACCCAAAGAATCAGCCAAAAGGCGATCACCTCGTCGGCCACCATATGGCTCGAGTCCGCGACACCCATGTGTTCCGCCGTGACTTTGCTTGCCCACCACGCAACCAGCGTGCTGACGCCAATGATCATGCCCCATTGCAGGTCGGCGAGATTGTGGCCAAGCAAGGCAAATGTGACCCATGCCCAGAGCGTGCCAATCGTGCCCGGCGCTTTGGGGCTGAGGCCAGAGCCAAAGCCAAGCGCAATCATGTGGGCTGGGTGAGCCAGCAAAAAACGGGCAGTTGGGCGCGCCATTGGGGCTTTGTTTGTGGTGTCCATGGGGTCTGTAGGTCCATTCATGGCGCAGAGGCTTGTTGGACCGGGTCGGACGCGAAATGGTCGAAGCCCTGCAACGCATCCGAGATATCGCGGCCGTCTGGACTCACAAAGCTCACGTCGGCACCTGCAACGGCTGCACGCATGGTGCCGATTCGCGTGATGGGTATCGCGAGGGTTGTGCTGATTGTTTGGATGCAATCACGCTGCTCGGGAGATGCCGCGAAAAGCAGTTCGTAGTCATCACCGCCTTGGGTCGCAAAAAGAGCAGGGTTGATGCCTTGGGCCTGCAGCACGCAGGGAGCCACTGGCACGTCTGAGAGATGCACCTCAGCATGGCACTGGCTGGCTTTTGCCATGTGTCGCACATCGCCGGCAAGGCCGTCACTCAAATCCATCGCAGCGCTGGCCACGCCGCGCAATGCAAGGCCCAATGCCACGCGAGGAACTGGCCAATCCATCGCCTGTATTGCCGCTGCTGCCGAGGCTTGAGGCAGGGCATGCCTGAGTCGCTGCGTGCGATACCAAAGCCCAAGGCGTGCCGCGCCCAAGGCGCCTGTGACATAAAGGTCATCACCCACCTTGGCGCCAGAGCGTTTGAGCGCTTGCCCTTTGGCAACTTCGCCCATGATCGTGATGGAGATATTCAGTGGGCCTGCGGTGGTGTCGCCGCCCACCAGATCACACTGAAATGTGCTCGCGGTTCGCCGCAAACCTTTGGCAAAGCGCGTCAACCAATCCGTGTCCATCGTTGGCAAGGCCAGGGCGAGGGTGAACTGTCGAGGGGTTGCGCCCATAGCGGCCATGTCGCTTAAATTGACTGCCAGCGCCTTGTGTCCCAACGACTCGGGGTCAACGTCGGCGAAAAAATGCCGTCCCGCAACCAGCATGTCGCTAGAAATAGCCAAAAGCTGGCCGTCGGGTACCGCACACAATGCTGCGTCATCGCCGACGCCGAGCTCAGTGTGTGTGGTTGGCCAATCAAAAAAGGCCCGGATGGCTTCAAATTCATTCATGTATGGGCAAGCGCTAACGCGCCGCGGCGGCACGGTGTTTGTCAGATGATACTGGCCGCAGAAAAGGGTTTGTCAGCGCATGGCCGATGAATCATAATCAGCGACTTATATCTTCACTTGTCCATCAACGCCTCACCGCGCAGAAAGCTTGCCATGAGCTCCAAAACCTTTCGCATTGCCCCTTCGATTTTGTCTGCTGACTTCGCAAGATTGGGCGATGAGGTGCGTCAAGTGATCGCCGATGGTGCGGATTGGATTCACTTTGATGATATGGCTACTAATACTCGGGCTTTATTAACGTCTCTCAATATTCAGCGTGTTTCAGTGATTGCGAACTCGATGGGTGGCATGGTGGGCATTCGTTTTGCACGTTTATATCCGCAGACTGTGCAAAAGTTAGTGACAATAGATGGAAAAGCTTTTACGTTTGAGAGATCATTTGCTTATCAGTTAGTGTCAGCAGACACTCAGATACTTTGTTTTGATGATGTAAAAAAATACTTTGACTTTGAAAGATTGTTTAGTGTTGTAACAGAGGG
>JALQVJ010000116.1 GCA_023260355.1 Burkholderiaceae bacterium
AGTCGATGCAGACGAAGACGCCATGCGGCAGCGACGCCCACCCCGGGAAGCGCGCACCGCAGTCCGCGCAGGTGTCGTTCCCCGGCAGGCGGCTCAGCCGCTTGAGCTCCGCGTGGGACGCCTTAACACGTACGCCAGGGCCTTGCCGTAGCCGATGCGGATACGCGTGTTGAACCGGTCATGCCAAGTGGTTTTGTCGCTTTGAAATTGCACGCCAATGGCACTGATGTGCACAGGCATCATCCAAAACGCTTCAATCAACGAGATGGCCAGTGCCAGCGTGACGACAAAAGGAATGATGAACATGAATTTGCCCACGATGCCTGGCAGCAACATCAATGGCAGGAACGCCGCCATGGTGGTCGCGACAGATGCCACAACGGGGGCGCCCACCTCTTTGAATGAATCAAGCGCAGCTTGCATGGGGTTTTGGCCCCGTGACACGCGGTAATAGATGGCCTCTGCCATCACCACGGCGTCGTCCACCAACATCCCCAATGCGATCACCACACCAAGCAACACGCTCACGTTGACCGTCGAACCCAGGCTGTTGAGCACGGCAAACGTGGCCAGCAAAGAGAAGGGGATGCCCAGCGTGATCAACAAAGCGATACGCCAGCCGACAAAAACCCAAGACACCAGCATCACCAAAACTGCGCCGTAAAGGGCGTTGGTTTCCATCACATTGATGGCGTTGCGGGTCGGCACCGTTTGGTCATCACTCAGTGAAACCTTGATGCCTTGCTGGTTCCATGCGGGGGACTTCTCGGCGATGTAGGCTTGGATATCGGCCACGAGATCCAAGGTGTTGACTTTGGCCTTTTTGGTCACTGCCAAGCTCACAGCAGCCATGCCGTCGACCGACGCGAGCTGGGTGGCCCGAGCACGCGTGCGCTCCACGCTGGCGACATCGCCGACCCTCACGTTGAGTGTTTGACCCATCTTGATCAGCGGAACGTTCATCAGATCCGCAGGCTCTGTGGAAATCCCTTTGATACTGATGGACCACGCGCCTTGGTCTGTTTGCAGGGTGCCTGCCGCCGTGTCGCGCCACCACACACTCAGGCTGTCGGCGACATCAGCAACGGTCAAGCCGCGCGCAGCGAGCGCGCTGGGGTTGGGGATCACACGAATCTCGGGGTCGCGCAGGCCTGCGGCAAACACCTGATCCACGCCTCGCATGGCTTCGAGGTCATCGCGAACTCGGCGAGCTGTGATGCGCAACACCTCGTCGTCCGCCTGTCCTTCCACGAGGACCTGCGCGGTTGGGAACCCGTTTGAGGTGGTGATCTCCAAAATGCGCGGCTCTTCCACCACGCTGGGCAACTCGGCGGCGGCTTTGTTTTGAATTTCACGACGCAGGTCATTGATGCGCTTGTCGAACTCGCGCTCGCTCATGTCGTAAAAGCGCACCAAGATGCTCGACACATTCTCTTTGGAGTTGCTGCTGACAAAACGCACATCGCGGACGCCATCGATGGCGTCTTCCAGGGGGTTGGTCACCAAGCGCTCGATTTGGTCTGATGTCGCGCCAGGGTAGACCGTGGTGATGTTGACCCAGTTGAAGTTGATTTCCGGGTCTTGTTCCCTCGGCATCGATGAGTAGCTCAAGATGCCCAAAACCATGGTCACGAAAAAGGCGATGTTGGCCAACGGGTGGTTGGCCAACAGCTTGGCGTAGAACTTCATGGCGGATTTCCCTTAGGGCTGAATCGATTGACCGTGTTGCAGACTTTGCTGCCCAGAAGTCACGATTTGCGTGTCCAACGGCAGATCGATCGCAGCAGGCTGCCCTTCTTGGGCCAGCGGCAAGCCGTGGAACTCAGCCTTTTGGTTGCGGGCGACGAAAACCCCCAACTTGGCGTCACGGCGGACGAGCAGGGTGGCGGGGACATGGGCTTGGGTATCGCGCCACTGCAAGGTTCCGCTCGCGCCGGGTCCCGCCGAAATCGAGCGAGGGATCGGTGCCCTGACGGCATACAGACGGGTTTTGCTGTCAGCGGCTTGCCCAACTCTGGCACCATTGAGGGGAATGGCGACCTTGCCACCGGAATAAATCCAATCAGCGCTCGTTTGCTTTTGCAGTGCGCGAGCCTGGGCTAGGCTGAGGGATGCGCTCAATTCCCGGCCGTCCAATTGAACCATTTGAAACAGGGGGGTGCCGGCCGCGGCGGTTTCACCTTGCTGGGCGAAGCGGGCGATGATTTCACCGCTGAAGGGTGCAGTGACCAGCGTTTTGTCGAGCAGGCGTTGGGCTTGGTTCAACTGCACTTGTGCCGATTCTGCTTGGGCTTGCGCCACGCGAGCTTGGGTTTCAGCTTGCTGCAAAGCCTCGGGGGAGATGAAGCCTTGTTTGTTCAAGTCTTGAGATCTCTTCCACTGGCGCTCCGCCAACGCGAGTTGGGCTTGGGCGGTGCTCAACTGGGCGCGCGCCAAATCCCGAGCCAGCCTCCAGTCCGTGTCTTCGATTTCTGCCAAGACAGCGCCTTTTGCCACGACCGCGCCGACATCCGCTTTCCAACTCTTGATCACACCGCCGACCTGGGCCGAGATCCGGGCTTGATTTTGCGCAACGACCTCTGCGCTCACTGCGTGCTGGGGATAAATCACAACCGCTGACAGAGCCTGCAAGCCAACAGCTGGCGCGGCGTGCGCTGGCGCGATGAGGGCCAAGCCGGCGCACACGACCGCATGGGTCATGAACCAAGCAAGGCGTCTGGATTGAAGCATGGGCTGAGTGGTGGTGGACATAGATCAATTGCTCTCAAAAAGAAGTGCAAGGCGCGGTTTCGCGCGCCAATTGCATGCGTGGTTTGCGCCGCCTGCCAGCGAACTGCGATGCGCCGATTGTGCCGTGATCAAGATGACAATGTTGGCAGGGGGCGGAATCCCAGAAAAAAAAGCCGCTCAACGCTGCCAAATTTGCGGGGGGATCGATTTCATCGGCGGTAGGGGTAGGCCAAGCATCGCAGGATGATGCGAGCACCGTCTGCGCGTGTGACCGTGGGGCGTTTCAACCAGCTCCGGTACCCCAACGTGCGGATGCGCTCGGTCACCCGAAGGCCGCCCATGACCACCGCGCGCAACTCCCAACCCATTCGCCCTGGGATGACCGTGGGCAGCCAAGCACCTTGTTGCATACATTCGCGAGCGTGTTCGACCAATTCGGCGACGACCTGCTGCGCCGCGGATTCGGGGATATGGCGCATGTCGGTTCGGGGCGGCAAGTGGTGCGCGTCCCAAACACTGTCGGGAACGTAGTGCCGGTGACGGGGCAGATCCACACTCAGGTCTTGCCAAAAATTGATCAGCTGTAGCGCGGTGCAAATGTGGTCACTCGCTGCGATGTTTGAGGGGGTTGCCTGGCCCATGATTTGCAGCATCAACCGACCGATGGGGTTGGCAGACCGTCGGCAATAGGTCAGCAGGTCGTCCATGTTCCGGTAAGTCTCGCCTGACGCAGTGAATCGCACATCCTGTTCAAACGCATCGAGCAGCAGCAGCAGCTCTTGCCAATCGAGTTGATAGCGGTTGGCTTGCTCGGCCACAGCGGCGATGGTGTTTCGCCAGGGCGACTGCAATGGCAGTCCAGCTTGTGCCCTATGGACATCTTGCCGGTACGCCTCGAGGCACTGGAGTCGATGTGTGGGATTGTGATCGCCCTCGTCAGCCAAATCATCTGCGGTGCGCGCGTAGTGGTAGAGCGCAGCAACGGCGGGGCGCCACTTGGCTGGGCACAGCCAGCTGGCCACTGGGAAGTTCTCGTAATGCTGGACGGCTTGGGGCGGCATGGTTCTGATTTTGCCCGCAAAGTGAGGCGGCATAGAGCAGATACAATACGCGGTTTGCGTGAAGGCGGGCTCGACCTGCTGGCACACAATTTTGAGCCAGAGATGGCTGATGCGCGGGTGGCGAAATTGGTAGACGCACCAGGTTTAGGTCCTGACGCCCGTTTAGGGTGTGGGGGTTCGAGTCCCCCCCCGCGCACCACTGTATCGATTTGCCTGGATGGTTGCGCGCCGCAACCATCGAGAGATGCTTCCAAATTAGGAGAAAACCATGGCGATTACCGTTGAGACGCTGGAAGGCCTGCAACGCAAGATCACGTTGGCTGTGTCAGCCAATGAAATCAACCAAGAGGTTGAGGCCCGCTTGAAGCGCCTGGCCAAGACAGTCAAGATGGCTGGATTCCGTCCCGGCAAAGTGCCCATGAGCGTGGTTGCCAAGTCGTATGGCATGTCCGTTCAATACGAAGTGACCAATGACAAAGTAGGCCGCGCGTTCAGCATGGCGGCTATGGAAGCGCAATTGCGCGTGGCCGGTCAACCAGAAATCACCGAAAAAGAGGGCGCGCCTGAGGGTGAGCTCCAGTTTGATGCCGTGTTTGAGGTGTTCCCCGATGTCAAAATCGGTGACTTGGCGTCAGCAGAGATTGAAAAAGTCACGACCGAAGTGACCGACGGCGCGATTGAGCGCACCCTGGATATCCTGCGCAAACAGCGCCGCACATTCCAGCAGCGTCCCCAGGCAGAGGGTGCCACCGACGGTGACCGCGTGACGGTTGATTTCGAAGGCAAGATCGACGGCGTGCCCTTTGACGGCGGCAAAGCCGAAGGTTTCCAGTTTTTGGTCGGCGAAGGCCAAATGCTCAAAGAGTTCGAAGATGCTGTCCGTGGCATGCAAGTTGGCCAGAGCACCACATTCCCACTGGCCTTCCCCGAGGACTATCACGGCAAAGATGTGGCAGGCAAGACGGCAGACTTTTTGGTGACCGTACACAAGGTTGAAGCCGCCCAGTTGCCCGAGATCAATGACGAGTTTGTGAAATCCCTGGGTATCCAGGAAGGCACCGTGGATGCCCTGCGCGCTGACGTTCGAAAGAACTTGGAGCGTGAGGTGAAAGCGCGTTTGCTCAATCGCAATAAATCCGCTGCACTTGACGCGTTGGTCAAAGTGAGTGAGCTGGAGTTGCCCAAGTCAGTCGTGGCTGCTGAAGTTGAACGCTTGATCGAGGGTGCACGCGCCGACCTGAAACAACGCGGTGTCAAAGACGCGGACAAGGCCCCAATTCCTCAAGAACTGTTCCAGGCACAGGCCGAACAGCGCGTGCGCATGGGCTTGGTCGTCGCTGAGGTGGTGCGTGCCAACAATTTGTCGGCCAAGGCTGAGCAAGTCACAGCGCACCTCGAGGAAATGGCAGCCAGTTACGAGCAACCTGCTGACGTGGTGCGCTGGTACAAGAGCGATGCCAACCGCATGGCTGAGATCGAGGCAGTGGTCCTGGAAAACAACGTGACTGACTTCATCTTGGGGCAAGCCAAGGTCACTGAAAAGGCCATGGACTTTGACGAATTGATGGGCCAAGCTTGAGCGATTGATCTGAGCTAAGGCTCGGCAAAAAAGGCGGGTGATCCCGCCTTTTTTGCTTCCCGCACCCCCAAAAGGGGAGTTGAATATGTGTAGAGTACGGGGCAGACGGTAATGCCGCATTGCAACCCAGAGTGGAGAAGATTTTCATGAGCGCAACGGATATTCAAGCATTGGGCATGGTGCCCATGGTGATCGAACAATCAGGTCGCGGCGAGCGTGCATACGACATCTACTCTCGCTTACTGAAAGAGCGCGTTGTATTTTTGGTCGGCCCGGTGAACGACCAAAGCGCGAATTTGGTGGTCGCACAAATGCTCTATCTCGAGAGCGAAAATCCCGATAAGGACATTTACCTGGACATCAACTCGCCCGGTGGCTCTGTCAGCGCTGGCATGAGTATTTATGACACGATGAATTTCATCAAGCCGGACGTGTCGACCTTGTGTATGGGCATGGCCGCCAGTATGGGCGCCTTTTTGTTGGCCGCCGGTGAAAAGGGCAAGCGCTTTGCGCTGCCGAATTCACGCATCATGATTCACCAACCCTTGGG
>JALQVJ010000140.1 GCA_023260355.1 Burkholderiaceae bacterium
GCACTGTTGAAACGCTCCTCCAGCCTGAAAACAAAGATCAGCTGGTGAAAATCCTGACCTGCCATGTGGTCGGCAAAGACCACGTCGGGCAACGCATCACTGGCACGCCGTGTCGACGCCACAAACCGCAACGCCAGCGCCGCCATCTCTGCCGTCCCAGCCGCGCTCTGGTATGCCTGCCACCACTGCGCCACCCAATCGTCCAGCACGGCATCGCCCGCCGTCTCGACACGCCCGCATGCGGTGGCCAGCGCAGCTCGCGACCAACGCGCCAGTCGGTGCCGCACACATGACTGGCTGGTGTCATCGCAGTCTTCGGCCTTGGGCGTGGGGTGCAGTGCCAGCATCGGCGCACAAAGACCCGGCCAACGCTGCACGATCTCCGCATCGACACGCGCGTCTTCAAACGCCTCCACCGCCATGCGCTGCATGGGGCTCCAGTTGTCGGCGACCAACGCGGTGCTGCTCGATTGGTGCGCGGCCAAATGCATCACGCGCAACCTGTAGCGCATCAGCGCGCTGACCTCGCCCATATCCTCTAACACGTCAGGCAGTCCAAAAGCATCGCCCTGCCAAGCACTCAGCACCACACCGGGCGATTCGCCACGGCTCAACATCGGCGCGCGCGGCGTCTCCAGACCCCAAAAGGCGCGCAAGTCCATACCCAGCCGGCGATCCACATCGACCCACAACGTCCCGTGTCTCTCGCGCTGCCACGTCGCGATGCTCTCGGCACTCTCCAGGCGAAAGTACGCGCGCTGCTGGTCGGGGTGGTGCGCGTGGGCTTGCACACCAAACTGCACCCACCGATGCCATCCCTCCAGGCTCAGACCGTCGAACAGCCGAGGCGACTGGCGCAACAGGTCGACCAACGATGGGCTCGCGTGCGTGACTTGGCGGCCGTGCACCGAACCACTCGTGGCGTCGGCAAAGTCGCCGATCCAATTCAAAAACTGCGTCGCCAATTCGGCATGGCCCAAGCGCCGCACCACTGGCGCCAACACTTGCAGCAAGGTCGCAATGGCCGCGCTATTGGGCGACCGCTGCAGGCGCTGCACCAGCGCCCACAGAGCCGCTTCTAGTGTCTCTCTGTCTTGGGGGTCATCTGTTTGCGCCAGCACATCTGGCCAACACGCCAGCCAACACAGCACGGGCTCGGCCCCGCGCCCCAGCTGCCCTAGCCGCTTGGCCCCATTGAGGTAACTGTCTAGCTGTGGCGTATCCCAGCGATCGATCCAGCGCGGCAAGACCTCGCCAAACACCGCCGCCACACCGGGCAACTGACATGCCATGCGCTCCCAATGCGACTGCCATTGGGGTGCGACCGCTGGAGAGGCGCTGCGCGATTGGGCATTGGGATAGTGCGAGGACATCACGCGTCACCCTGCGCATCAACGTGGCGCACACCACGCGCGGTAGCGCTTGGGCTCAGGCAAACACGGCATCGATGGCGTGTTCCAGTGACGAGCGCACATCAGCGTCATCGGTGATGGGATACGCCAAAGCCAAACGCGCGGCCTCGCGCGCGCCCACGCCTTGCAACATCAACTGCGCTGCGTACACCAGCAAGCGCGTCGACACCCCCTCGACCAAACCGTGCCCCTTGAGCGCTCTGGCCATGCCGGCAATGCGCACCAACGCGTCGGCACGATCGGCGCCGATGCCGGTTTCACCTTGGACGATTTGCGACTCCAGCGCCGCCTCAGGGTAGTCGAGATCGAGCGCCACGAAACGCTGCTTCGTTGAAGGCTTGAGATCCTTGGTGAGACTTTGGTAGCCCGGGTTGTAAGAGATCACCAGTTGAAAATCAGGGTGCGCTTGGATCTTTTCGCCTGTTTTATCCAGCGTCAAGGTGCGCCGATGGTCAGTCAGCGCATGGATCACGACGGTGGTGTCCTGGCGCGCCTCGACGACCTCATCCAGATAACAGATAGCCCCCGTCCGCGCTGCCGTGGTCAAAGGCCCGTCGATCCAACGCGTGCCATTCGCATCCAACAAAAAGCGGCCAATCAAATCCGAGGCCGTCATATCCTCGTTGCACGACACCGTCAGGAGTTCACGCCCCAAGCGGTGCGCCATGTGCTCCACCAAGCGTGATTTGCCGCAGCCCGTGGGGCCCTTGATCATCACCGGCAGGCGTGCGGCATACGCAGCCTGAAACCATTCCACCTCACGGTGTTGGGCTTGGTAGAAAGGGGCGTCACTCATGCCGGCGTCCTGTTGGGTACGGGGTGCGTGCTCGGCCCGAATCAACGGTGTGCAGACAACTTGTCACGCCAGCCGGGATACAACGCGTCGGCGTCCCCGGGGAACGACTCAAACGCACGCGCAAACTCGCGGTGCTCTTTGGCCCACTCCAGCGGATCAGCCCCAGCCTTCCAACACTCATAGGCTTGGCGCAACGAAATAGCGCCGGCCGCTGGGCTGTCGATGTGACCATAGGAGCCACCACCTGCGGTATTGATGACGTTGCCGTGGCCCAAGTTTTCAAAGAACCCCGGCAAACGCAAGGCATTCATACCGCCCGAAATGATCGGCGTGGTCGGCTTCATGCCAAACCACTCTTGGTGGTACACCGGCCCTTGATAGCTGTCGCGCTCGATGATGTAGGCGATGGCGCGATCGTCCTTTTCTCCCTCCATCTTGCCGTAGCCCATGGTCCCCACGTGGATGCCGCTGGCGCCTTGCAAACGGCTCATCTTGGCCAACACATAGGCGGTGTAACCGCGCTTGCTCTGTGGGCTCGTGACCGCACCGTGACCCGCGCGGTGGTAGTGCAAATATTGATTGGCAAAGTGGCGGCGCGCCGTCGTGACCATGCCGGGGCCACCCACGTAACCGTCGACCAAAAAGGCCACCTTGTCCGCGTCCGGGCCAAACTGCTCCAGGATGTACTCGCCCCGCGCGATCATCTCGTAGTGATCGTCTGCCGTGATGTTCGCTGAAAAGATCTTCGCCTCGCCCGTCTCATCCATCGCGCGGCGCATGGCGTCGCGCACCAACGGAATGGTTTTCTTCATCGGCGCAAAGACTTGGTTGCCTTGCGGCTCGTCGTTTTTAATGAAGTCTCCGCCCAGCCAAAACTCATACGCCGCCTTGGCGAATGGCTCGGGGCGCAGGCCCAACTTGGGCTTGATGATGGTGCCTGCGATGTAGCCGCCGTCCTTGAGCGGGCGGCCCAACACGCGCCACATATCGCTGATGTCCTTGGCCGGGCCATCAAACAACTGAATGGCGCGGGGCGGCATATAGAAGTCGATGATCTTGGCGTACTCAATGTCGCCCATGCCTTGGTTGTTGCCAATCACCAGGGTCAAGAAGCTGACGATCATCATGCGGCCGTCGGTGATGTTGCGGTCAAACAAGTCAAGCGGGTAGGCGATGCGCATGTCCTCGCTCGCCTCGTCGATGTGATACACGAGTGCATCCACGCCCTTGGTGAAATCGTCGGTGGTCGACACCTCGACGTTGGTGCCCGTCGACGACTCAGCGGCAAAGTGGGCAGCCGCAGCCAAATAGGTGTAGCCCGACTTGGGCTTCATTTTGTAGGCCACCAAGATGTGGCGGCCACCGGCCATCAGGTCGGCTTCGTTCAAGGCCAGGTCGGCGTAGCGTGCGGATTGATCCATGACATTTGCTCCATTCAGGCGCGACCACATGCCGCGATGGAATGAATGTAGAAGTCTTGATCAATAAGGTAAATTCAAATATTCTGGCAACTAAATTCAAGGATCACTTAATGAAGAATGCCACCTTTCGCCAACTGCGCGTATTCAACGAAGTCGCCAAAAACCTGTCTTTTGTCCGCGCCGCCGAGAGCCTGCACCTAACGCCACCCGCGATCACCATGCAAGTCAAAGAGCTCGAGGGGCATGTCGGACTGCCCCTGTTTGAGCGCAACGGCAAAAAGGT
>JALQVJ010000183.1 GCA_023260355.1 Burkholderiaceae bacterium
AGGTCAACATTCAGACGCGTCACACACGCCCCATGGCGACAGGGTTTGGGTGCTTGGGCTTGAGGGGGGTGTTCAGCGACTGCGCGCGCCGTTGCTGAGGACTTTTTGACATCACGCCGTGATGGCGTGCACTTTTTGCCACCGGAGATGCGCTTGTTGAGAGCTCTGCCACCGCGATCTGTACCGACGTATACCCACTGCTTTTATGAGCGGTTGTATGCGTCTCAAGGGCGCGATCAGCGGTTTCCGGATTTGCCTGCTTTCAGAAATTTTGTGAGTTATCAAGTCCGGTTCTTGAACGCGGTGATTTCAGGGGCGCGGTGCTCCAGCGCGAGTGACCCGATCACGATTGCCCGCCTGAATCACCGGCTGCTGCCGGACGATTTCGATCATTTGCGACTGCTGGTGAGTGAGCTTGTGGCGCATCAACTCCTAGAAGAGGCCGCAGGCGCCGAGTGCACGGCGTATTTCGGGGTGGCCAAGGGACAGTTGTTTCCGGCGGCGGCGGCACCCCCACAGTCTTGATCGTGGCTGCCTTTGCGTGTGCCACGCCTGGGCTGAAGCGTGGCTCAGTGCCGTGCGTTCAGCAGGGCGCGCTGGTACTGCATGGCTTCTGAAATATGGTGTCGTTCGACGGCGCTTTCGCCCGCAAGGTCGGCGATGGTGCGCGCCACCCGCATGATCCGGTGCACGCGGCGCGATGACCACTGCATTTGCCGTGCCGCATGCTCCACAAATTCAACGGTAGTTGGGCCCAGTTGCGCGTGTCGCAACAGCGCGTCCCCTTGCAGCTCTTGGTTGCGACAGCCTTGGCGCGCCAGCGCGAGGTCGAGCGCCGCTTGGGCCTGATCGGTTTCTGAGGGCGCATGGGGCGCGGTGGGCCCGGTAGGTTGGGGGGCGGGTGTTGGCCCCTCTGGGCCATCGGGGCGTTGGATCAGCGCGGCCGTGTCGATGGCGGTGATTTCAATTTGCAAGTCGATGCGATCGAGCAATGGCCCACTGATGCGAGACTGGTAGCGCGCGACTTGGTCTGGCGTGCAGCGGCAGGCGCGTTGGGCGTGGCCCCAGTATCCACAAGGGCAGGGGTTCATGGCCGCGATGAGTTGGAACTGTGCGGGAAATTCAGCGTGGTTGCTGGCGCGACTGATGTGGATGGTGCCGGTTTCTAGGGGTTCGCGCAGCGCTTCGAGTGCAGTGCGGTTGAACTCGGGCAGTTCATCGAGAAACAAGACGCCGTGGTGCGCCTGGGTGATGGCGCCGGGTCGAGGGGGTGAGCCGCCGCCGATCAGGGCAGCGGCGCTCGCGGAGTGGTGCGGGCTGACCATCGGGCGTTGGCCCCAGCGGTTGGCGTCAAAGGCGCCCATCAGCGATTGAATGGCGGCACTGTGCAGGGCTTGGGCTGGGTTCAAAGGTGGGAGCAGGGTTACAAACCGGTGTGCCAACATGGACTTGCCTGAACCCGGAGGCCCGACCAATAGCACTGAGTGACCGCCGGCCGCAGCGATTGTGAGCGCTCGCTTCGCTGAGTCTTGCCCCCGCACCTCATCCAGCCGGATGCTGTGGGCTTGGCTTTGAAACGGCGGAGGGCTGGGCCAAGACCAGCCGCTTGGCTGGGCGTCGATCGCGCTGGCTCGGTCCGCTGGCTCACATAAGTGAGCGACCACATCCAGTAGGTGGTGCGCGCCAGCGATCCGCACGTTGGGCACGCGCGCGGCCTCCATGGCGTTGTCGTGGGCCAGCACAAGGGCGCGGCCATCGGCCTCACTGGCCATGGCGAGTGCCGTGGCGAGGGCGCCGCCGACCGGGCGCAGTTGCCCACTCAGAGACAGCTCTGCGGCAAACGTCCACTCGCCCCAGTCGTGGCGTTGGATTTGCCCGCTTGCGGCCAAGATGCCCAATGCGATGGCCAAGTCAAATCGGCCCGAGTCTTTGCGCAGATCGGCGGGCGCGAGGTTCACGGTGATGCGCTGGTTGTTGGGGAAAGTCAGCCCGCTGTTGACGATGGCCGCGCGCACGCGCTCGCGAGCCTCTTTGACTTCGGTGTCGGCGAGCCCCACCAAGGTGAAACTGGGCAATCCGTTGGCCAAGTCGACTTCGACGTCGGCGCTGGGGGTGTGCAGGCCTTGCAGGGCGCGGCTGTGAATGTGCGCCATTCCCATGGGCGGCTCCAAACAAAAAGGAGCGTTGATTGTGGGCGGCGCCCCGTTTCCGGGCTAGGCGAATTCGTGCACACGATCTTCCGGAAAGCCAGCGCACCGCCTTGGTGCAAAACCGGCTTGGAGCGCAGGAATGGTGCGTTCTGCCGGCTTGGGCTTGGTGCAATGGGGCTGTTTTCGGGGCCTTGTTTGCTGATTAGACAGGGAACGCGCAAGTTGGCACGGTCCGTGCTGATGGGGTACCGAGCAAACTTGTTTGGAAAGGATTTCTCATGAAACTCATCACCGCCATCATCAAACCCTTTAAGTTGGACGAGGTGCGAGAAGCCTTGGCCGGCGTCGGGGTGCAAGGCATCACGGTGACCGAAGTCAAGGGCTTTGGTCGCCAAAAAGGGCACACCGAGTTGTATCGGGGTGCCGAGTACGTGGTTGATTTTTTGCCCAAGGTCAAGCTTGAGGCGGCCGTGTCAGACGAGCTGGTCGACGGGGTGATTGAAGCCATTGAAAACGCAGCGCGAACGGGAAAGATCGGCGACGGCAAGATTTTTGTCTCACCGCTGGACCAAGCCATTCGCATTCGCACGGGCGAAACCGGTACCGGTGCGCTGTAAGCCACGCATTCAAGAAAACGAAAGGAAAAGACATGAAAGTTCTATCAATGTCTACATGGGCGAGTCCCGCAGCCAAGCTGGCGGTGCTGAGCTCAGGTTTGGGCGCTTCGGCGTTGGCGTTGGCGGCTGATGCAGCGCCGACAGTGAGCAAGGGCGACGTCACTTGGATGATGCTCTCCACCTTGCTGGTGATCATGATGGCGGTGCCTGGTTTGGCGCTGTTTTATGGTGGCTTGGTGCGGGCGAAAAACATGCTGTCTGTGCTGATGCAGGTGATGGTGGTGTTTTCGCTGATTTGCGTGTTGTGGGCGGTCTATGGCTACTCGCTCGCGTTTGGCGCAGAGGGCCTGATCATTGGCGATTTGAGCCGCGTCTTTTTGATGGGCATCACGCCAGACTCATTGGCCGATACGTTCAGCGATGGCGTGAAGATCCCTGAGCTCATCTTTGTTGCCTTCCAGGCCACATTTGCCGGCATCACTTGCGCACTGATCGTGGGCTCTTTTGCAGAGCGCATGAAATTTGCCGCCGTGTTGTTGTTCTCGGTGATCTGGTTCACGTTCTCGTATCTGCCGATCGCCCACATGGTTTGGGGCGCAGGTGGCTATTTGTTGGACAAGGGCGCATTGGACTTCGCTGGCGGTACCGTCGTTCACATCAACGCGGGTGTGGCTGGCTTGGTTGGCGCCTATGTTTTGGGCAAGCGTTTGGGCTATGGCAAAGAGAGCATGGCGCCCCACAGCTTGACCTTGACCATGGTCGGTGCGTCATTGTTGTGGGTGGGCTGGTTCGGTTTCAACGCCGGCTCCAACTTGGAGGCCACGTCTGGCGCAACCTTGGCCTTCGTGAACACCTTGTTGGCGCCTGCTGCGGCTGTGCTGTCTTGGTGCTTGGTTGAGGCGATGACCAAAGGCAAGGCCTCGATGTTGGGCGCGGCTTCCGGTGCGGTTGCAGGCTTGGTGGCGATCACCCCGGCATGCGGCAGCGTGGGCCCCATGGGTGCCATCATCATCGGCTTGGTGTCTGGTGTGGTCTGTGTGTGGGGCGTGTCTGGTTTGAAGCGCATGCTCGGTGCAGACGACTCGTTGGATGTGTTCGGTGTCCACGGCGTTGGCGGCATTGTTGGTGCCATCCTGACCGGCGTGTTCGCCGCGCCCAGCTTGGGTGGCACGGGTGGTGACGATTTCAACATCGCCGCCCAAGTGTGGATCCAGGCCGAAGGTGTGTTGATCACGATTGTCTGGTCTGCTGTGGTTGCCTATGTGGCCTACAAAGTGGCGGGCTTGTTGACAGGCGGTTTGCGCGTCAGCGAAGAGTCTGAGCGCGAGGGTCTGGACATCTCCAGCCACGGCGAATCTGCTTACGTTCGCTGATGAACATTTGACTCCCAATCATCTGTGCTGTCACACGGGTGGGGCCAGGGCGAAAGCTCTGGCCCTTTTTCTATGGGCTTCACAACCGGCGTTAGAAAATTTCACGCGATGGGCGGTGGCTTTCGCTACCATGCAGGGATGAAAGAAGCCATCGAACAGATCCAGTCGCAGGTGCAAGAAGCCGCACGCCTCAGCCGCACGCTGCGGGTTGTGGGTGGCGGAACCAAAGACTTTTTGGGTGAGCCGTTGCAAGGCCAGCCCTTGTCCACGGCGGGATTGAGTGGCGTCATTGCTTATGAGCCCACAGAGTTGGTGATCACTGCGGGCGCCGGTACCCCGCTGGCCGAGATCCAAGCGCTGCTGGCCGAACAGCGCCAGTATTTGCCGTTTGACCCCCCTCAATGGGGCGCCAGCAGCACCTTGGGGGGTGTGGTCGCCGCAGGGTTGGCGGGTCCGGCACGCGCCAGTGTGGGTGGGGTTCGGGACTTTGTGCTCGGTGCCCACATGGTC
>JALQVJ010000237.1 GCA_023260355.1 Burkholderiaceae bacterium
GGCGTACGGGGCATCGCCCATGGGCATGAATACATAGAGTTTGGCGCCAGAGATTTCAGGGGCGATTTCAGCGAGTTGTTGGGCCAGCAAAGCCGGCTCGGCGAACCCCGAGTGCAGGACGATGGTGGGCTGGGGTGGCAGTTGTGCGAGCATGTCTCGCAAATGGGCAATGGCTGTCATGGTTGGCGTGGCGTCTGTTCAATCCATCGCATCAGTACGACTTGGGCAAGCCCAAAACACGTTCGGCAATGAAGCTCAAAATCAATTGAGGGCTGATGGGCGCGATCCGTGGGATCAGGCTTTCGCGCAAGTAGCGCTCGACGTGGTACTCCTTGGCGTAGCCAAAGCCCCCGTGAGTCATGACGGCTTGCAAGCAGGTTTGGTAACCGGCTTCGGCCCCCAGAAATTTGGCGGCATTGGCTTCGGCACCGCAGGGCTGACCTCGATCAAACAGGTCAGCGGCTTTATAGACCATCAGCTCTGCGGCTTGCAGGTGCATCCAGCACTCCGCGAGTGGGTGTTGAATCGCTTGGTTTTGACCGATCGGGCGATTGAAGACAATCCGCTCGCCCGCGTAATGGCTGGCCTTTTTGAGGGCAATTTGCCCCAAGCCCACAGCCTCTGCAGCGATCAAAATGCGCTCAGGATTCATCCCGTGCAAGATGTATTTGAAGCCTTTGCCGTCCTCGCCGATCCGGTCCTCGACAGGGATGCGCAGACCGTCAATAAACACTTGGTTGCTGTCGACTGCTTTGCGCCCCATTTTGGGGATCTCACGCACCTCGACACAGCTGCGATCCAGCGTTGTGTAGAACAGGCTCAAGCCGTCGGTGTGGTTGGTGACGTCTTCCAGCGGCGTCGTGCGGGCGAGCAACAGCACTTTTTCGGCCACTTGTGCCGTCGAGATCCATACCTTTTCGCCGTGCACCACGTAATGATCGCCGTGGCGCACGGCCCGCGTCTTCAACTGCGTGGTGTTGAGGCCGGTGTTGGGCTCGGTGACGGCAAAGCAGGCGCGCTCTTCGCCGCGCACCAGCGGTGGCAGCATGCGCTGCTTTTGCGCGTCATCGCCGAACATGACCACAGGTGACAGGCCAAAGATGTTCATGTGGACTGCCGAAGCGCCCGACAGGCCTGCACCCGATGCGCTGATGGTTTGCATCATCAACGCGGCCTCGGTGATACCAAGACCTGACCCGCCGTAAGCCTCAGGAATGCAAACACCCAGGAAGCCGTTGTCTGCCAGTGCCCGGTGCAACTCGGTGGGGAAGCCACCTTCGGTGTCTTTGTGCAGCCAATAGTCGTCGCCGAACTGGGCGCAAATGCGCTCGACGCCTTCTTTGAGTGCCAGTTGTTCTTCGCTAAAGTTA
>JALQVJ010000245.1 GCA_023260355.1 Burkholderiaceae bacterium
CTTTCACTGTCATGCTGCCAAGAAGCCAGACTTTGCTCTGAACGCGCGGCCTTGGGTACGCGAACCCTTCAATAGGACTGAGATGAAAACACCATTGGATCGGACCCAAGCCCCAAATACACACCTCGATATCTCACGCCGCCAAGTTCTGGGCTCGATGGTGGGCCTTAGCTGCGCGGGTGCTTTCGGTCTTCCGGCTTTTGCTGCAGCCGCCAGCCCTGCCGACTGGGCTGAGCTGGTCCGCACGGCAAGGGGACAAAAAGTCTATTTCAACGCCTGGGGCGGCAGTGACCGCATCAACGCCTACATCGGCTGGGCCGCTCGCGAACTGAAAGCCCAGTTCGGTATCGAACTGATTCACGTCAAAGTCAGTGATATCGCCCAGACCGTGGCGCGTGTGATTCAAGAGCTCGAGCGCGGCAAGACGCAAGGTGGCAGCGTAGACATGCTTTGGTTGAATGGCGAGAACTTCGCCAGACTCAAGCGCCAGGGCGCCCTGCTAGGGCCGTTCACGGCAAAGCTGCCGAATATGCGGCTTGTCGACACTGCGGGCAAGCCGACAACCCTGGTCGACTTCGGTGAGCCCACTGATGGGTTAGAAGCGCCTTGGGGCATGGCGCAGTTGAGCTTCTTTGCAGACAGCCAGCGCCTGCCATCTGCACCCAAAACCGTTGGCGAATGGCTGTCACTTGCTCGGGCAAACCCCGGACAGTTGACCTACCCACAGCCCCCCGACTTTCATGGCACGACGTGGCTGAAGCAATGGTTGATGGCACTGGCGCCAAACCCCGCTGCAGTGCATCAGGCTTGGACTGCTGCTGCGTTTGACGCCGCAACTGAGCCATTGTGGAAGTACCTTGATGTGCTGCACCCGCATCTATGGCGGTCTGGTCAACAGTTTCCACAAAACGCCGCGGCGATCCGCCAAGGTGTGGCGGACCAGTCACTGTTGATTGGTATCACGTTCAACCCCAATGAGGCCGCAAGCGAAATCGCAGCGGGCCGTCTGCCGCGCACAGTCCGGACCTTTCAGCTCAGCGGTGGCACGATCGCGAACACGCATTTTTTAGCCATTCCCAAGAACGCCACATCGCCCGCCGCTGCCCAGGTAGCGATCAACTTTCTGTTGTCGCCGAACGCACAAGCACGCAAAGCAGATATCGGCATTTGGGGTGACCCCACTGTCCTTGACCTCGCAGCCCTGAGCCCCGCCGAACAGGCGGCCTTCCCTACACGCAATGCCCCTGGCGCATTGCTTGATCCACAGCCGCCACTGCCCGAACCGCACGCGTCTTGGGTCCAACCCTTGGAAAACGCCTGGCGCGCGCGATACGCCCGTTGACCATGCCGTTGCAACGCGCACGTCCTCATCCGCTATGGGCTTGGGTCATTGCGCTGGCAGCGGTGGTCCCCACAATCGGCGCCATTTACTGGGCGGCGCAGCCGCTGTGGGCTGCACCTTGGTGGCAGCCATTGAGCGAGCAAGGCGCGCTTCACTCGCTAGCGCTGAGCGCTTGGACAGCGATCGCGTCGACAGTTTTGTCTGTCGTGTTGTGCAATGTGATTTTGTCTCGCACCTTGCACGGACACAGGATTGGCCAGCGTCCATGGACGCGCCACCTTGGTTGGGCATTGGCCACACCTCATTTGGCCTTTGCCTTAGCGCTGGGCTGGCTGATTGCCCCAACAGGCCTGATCTGGCGCGCCCTTGCCAGTGCCACCGGGTGGCCGGCGACCCCCATAGACTGGCCCACAACGCATGATCCCCTGGCGCTGGCCATGATCGCTGTGTTGGTCATGAAGGAGTTGCCGTTTTTGCTCTGGATCAGTTGGGCGGAATGGCAACGTGCGGATCAGCGCTTGCACTGGCAAAAGCAGTGGGCAAGTGCGCAAACTTGGGGCTATGACCCTTGGCAGGCATGGCGGATCGCAGTCGCACCAGACCTCTGGATGCGCATGCGTTGGCCGGTGCTGGCCGTGTGGGCCTATGGATGGGGAGTCGTTGATGTGGGCCTCGCCATTGGACCCACCACGCCGCCGACTGGCGCGGTCTTGGCGTGGCAATGGCTGCACGACGCCGATGCCGGCATGCGCCACGCAGGCGTGGCACTCAGTTGGTTGCTGGGACTGGGCGTGGCCTTGGGCGGCTGGGCCATTGTCGCGAGACGCCATTCCACCCCGTCGACTGCGCGGTCAGCCCTGGCCCTGCGGACGCGCCAAAAGCGGGCACCCCCATGGTGGCAGCATGTCAGTGTTTGGATTGCACCGGTGATCGCATGCATCTATCTTCTGGCGCTGGCTGTGACCCTCGTTTTGTCGTTCGTACAACTCTGGCCCTACCCTGAACTGTGGCCAACCCATTGGACAAGCCAGGCGTGGCAGGCTGTTTGGCAGGGTGCCGGCACGATTTCAGACACGCTCACCTTGTCGGTGGCGAGCACATTCACATCAATGGTTTTGTTGGTCGCCTGGTTTGAAGCCGCGCCGCGTCGCATGCAGCAGATCTCTCAACACTGGGCGCTGATTTGGTTGGTGAGTCCGCCGCTCTTGTGGTTGTGGGGCCTGCATAGCCTCATGATCACATGGGGGTTCGAGGCATCGTGGTCAGCGGTTTACATCGGACACGTCTTTGCAGTTTTGCCCTATGTCTTGCTGACGCTGGGCCCAGCTTACTTGAGCTTTGACACACGCTTCACCGATGCGGCGGCAACCTTGGGTAAAGGCTGGTGGTCGCAATGCCGGCACATCAAGTGGCCTATGTTGCGCGCACCGCTGTGGCGATCTGCTGCGATTGGTTGGGCTGTGAGCGTGACCCAGTACCTGCCGACCGAGTGGTTGGGCGGTGGAAGAGTCACGACCCTCACGACTGAGGCGCTGGCACAAAGCAGTGGCGGGCAACGCAGCATTTCCGCCGCATGGGCTTTGGCCCAGTGGGTGCTGCCAATGCTGGCCTTTGCCTGGGCCATGCGTCAGTCACAATCGAAGGCATTTCGCGCACAACAAGCCTCGGCTCGCTGAATCCCCCACCATGTCACTCCAGATCCATGTTCACGACCTCACTGCGCCTCAAAGTCCGCTATTGAGGAACTGGCGCTGCGAGGTCAAAGCTGGGCAGATCGTCACACTGATGGGCCCCAGTGGGTGCGGGAAGAGCAGCCTGCTTCG
>JALQVJ010000265.1 GCA_023260355.1 Burkholderiaceae bacterium
ATGTGCGTTCATGATCGATGAGACAAAGGGGCTGGGTTGACGCGCTTGCCAATCCATGGGGCCCCGCATGTGCTTTCAAGAAGGAGTGTTTATGTTTCCTGAGTACCGTGAATTGATCTCTCAACTCAAGCACCAAGACCACCATTTCACGCGCTTGTTTGACAAGCACAATGCGCTGGACCAAGAGATCCAAAACCATGAGGCGGGCAATCCGCCGGCGTCTCAAGAAACCATTGAAACCAAAAAGAAAGAAAAGCTCGCCTTGAAGGACGAGCTTTATGCGCTGCTTCAAAAAGCGGCTAAGAACGCAGGGCCAGCCTGAGCACAAGTCTCGGGCTGAATCCTTGACATTGTGCTGGGCGGCGGCGCCGGTGATGGCCCGCCCAGTTGCGATCAAAGGGCTTGCAAGGCCTCTTTGGCAGCTTGCAGCGTTTGTTCAATGTCGGCTTGGGTGTGCGCGCCTGAGACGAAGCCGGCCTCGTACAACGCGGGCGCCAAATAGACCCCGCGGTCCAGCATGCCGTGGAAAAAACGGTTGAACGCCTCACCGTTCGATTGCATGACTTGGCCGTAGTTGTGCGGCAGTTGATCGAGCAAGAAGAACCCGAACATCCCGCCTTGCGAGTCGGTGCTGATGGGCACGCCCACCTCTTGGCCGACTTCGCGCAGCCCGTCGGCCAGCGCGCGTGTGCGTTGGCTCAGGGCCTCGAAGAAGCCTGGCTTGGCAATCGCCCGGATGGTGGCCAAGCCGCAAGCGGTTGCCACTGGGTTGCCTGAGAGCGTGCCGGCTTGGTAGACGGGGCCGAGCGGGGCGAGCTGTTCCATCACGTCGCGCTTGCCACCGAACGCCGCCAATGGCATGCCGCCACCGATGACCTTGCCCAGTGCCGTCAAGTCTGGCTCAAAGCCAGGGATTTCGCGGGCGTACACCGCTTGGGCGCTGCCCAAGTCCACGCGGAAGCCTGTCATCACTTCATCCAAAATCAACAGAGCACCATGGCGGGTGCACAGATCGCGACAAGCCTTCATGAACGGGATACTGGCGCGCACAAAGTTCATGTTGCCGGCGATCGGCTCGATCATGATGCAGGCGATTTCACTGCCGAACTCAGCGAACGCGGCCTCCAATCCTGCGACGTCGTTGTAGGTCAACACCAAGGTGTCCTTGACGACATCAGCAGGCACGCCAGCACTGGTTGGGTGTCCAAATGTGGCCAAGCCTGAACCTGCTTTGACCAGCAGTGCATCGGCGTGGCCGTGGTAGCAGCCTTCAAATTTGATGATTTTGTTGCGACCGGTTGCACCGCGCGCCAAGCGCAGGGCGCTCATGCCGGCTTCGGTGCCTGAGCTGACCAAACGCACCATGTCCATGCTGGGCAGGTGCGAGAGGATGGCCTCGGCCAATTCGACCTCGCGCTCAGTGGGTGCGCCAAAGCTAAAGCCTTGGGTCATCGCCTCTTGTACAGCGGCCAGCACTTCGGGGTGGCCGTGGCCAAGAATCATGGGGCCCCAAGAGCCGATGTAGTCGATATAGCGCTGATCGTTGGCGTCCCAGAAATAAGCCCCTTGTGCACGCTTCACAAAGCGCGGGGTGCCACCCACGGCCTTGAATGCCCGCACGGGCGAGTTGACGCCGCCGGGAATGGCGCGTTTGGATCGATCGAAAAGTATTTGGTTCTGGTCCATGTCGGTGGAAATATTGTGTGTGTGGAGTTAGTGGCGGGTGTCGTCGATCGGGAAGTCGCTGAGGACTTGGATGGCGTCCGCCTCATCATCGCCATCGCTGTCGTCGCCCGTGTCAGACCAAAAGAGCCGGTCAGGAATGGCATGGCCCATGCCGGGCTGAAAGCCGCCATCCAAGGCTTGGTCAAGGTAATTCAACGCTTCG
>JALQVJ010000024.1 GCA_023260355.1 Burkholderiaceae bacterium
AAGGCGGCGAGCGAAGGGGCGCTCAAGGGCGTGTTGGGTTACACCGAAGACAAGGTGGTGGCCACGGACTTCCGCGGCGAGCCGTGCACCAGCGTGTTTGATGCCGAGGCCGGCATCATGCTGGACAAGACCTTTGTGAAGGTCATCAGCTGGTACGACAACGAGTGGGGCTACTCCAAC
Source organism: Burkholderiaceae bacterium (assembly GCA_023260355.1). GTDB lineage: Bacteria > Pseudomonadota > Gammaproteobacteria > Burkholderiales > Burkholderiaceae_C > RS62. The sequence continues at coordinate 181 of JALQVJ010000024.1, forward strand.
AAAGTGTTGGAAATGGTCCGCGTGGCTGCACGCTGACGCAACGCCCCAGCTTCGGGTGCCGAGGCATCTGAGGCATGGGGTTTTGACCAGGCCGCGCAGGGTGCATGCCCTTCGCGGCTTTTTTATGGGTTGTGCTAACCCTTACTCCCGGACAGGCGTGACCTTGGGGCGCGAGGCATCGACCTTGTCATCGCTCGCAGAGGCATCAGGCGAAACGGTCGAGATCGTGGGGGCACTGTTTGCCGCTGCCACAGTTTGTGGGCAAGTGCTCACCAAAACGGCTTGACCACCCAGTGCAGGGATGGCGGCGACTCGCCCTTTGATGGTGTCGAGCGCGGCCTCATCCGGACTGCGTATTTCGAGTGACAGCGCGTTGATCGGCGGCCGCTCGCGCACCACCGACAAGGCCTCCCAGCCTTTTTGAGTCAACTGCTCGGTGGCTTTGTTCGCCAAGTCGCGGCTGACAAAGGTCGCCAAGATCAGTCGCCCCTTGAGCACGTCCGCGTCACTGGTGCGGTGATCAATGTTTTGGGCCTTGGCTTGTTCTTTCCAGGCCGCGACGTCGCTGGCCGTGGATTTGGGTGTGACCACGGCCCAGCGTTGAGGCAACGTGATCTGTTTGACCTCTCCACTCAGGCGATCGTTGTTCAAGGGCAGCGCAGCCTGGAGATACAGCTCTTGGTCAGGTGCATAAGGTCCCAAACGCCAACATACCCACGCGCTCGTGTCTTGTGGCACGATCAAGGCTTGCTCGGTGCCTGTCGCGAGATGGTCGGGAGCCGCCTGTTGGCCATCGCTGGGCATGATGCGCTCGGGATTGAGGGGGGTCTCAGGCATCGCCGCAGCCGGCATGGTGGGGCGCGCGGGGAGGCCCCATGTCTCGAAGCCGTTCTCGCGCCAAACCCAGGCAAGGGCGTTGGCGATGAGCACCAGCACGATCAGGACTCTCAACATGGTCGAATGCTCACTTCTTGGCTGTAGATGGCCTCAATTTTGTCACCAACTTGCACTTGCAGCGCGCCATCGCTTTGAACGCCCCGGGCGATCCCCAATCGGTCCTCCGGCCATGACACCGGCAGCCCAAGCAGGGCGTCCAGCGCACTGAATCGCTGCACGAAAGGCGCAAAGCCGTCAGCCAAAAACAGGGTGACATCACTGAGGAGGGCTGGAATCAGGCGCGAAAGCAATTGGGCTGGGGAGTCTGTCACCCCCATTTCATGGAGTGAAGCCGCTGGCACGGCTTTGCTGTGGCCACCCTGGATCTGTTGCGGCAGAAGGTTGATGCCTGCGCCGATGACCACATAGGCCTGGCCACCGACCTGCGTCACTTCGACCAAGATGCCGCCCAATTTTTTCCATTGGCCACGGTCATCCCACCACAAGTCATTGGGCCATTTGAGGCGCAAGTCAGGGTGGAGTTGCGGCGCCAAACTGGCACCAACCGCCAGAGACAGTCCAGCGCTGGGCAGGGCAAGGCAAGGCACGCCCAAAGAAAACATCAACGACTGCCCCAATTGGTCCTGCCATTGTCGGCCCATGCGCCCACGCCCAGCCGTTTGGTGGGCCGCGATCAGCAATGTCTTGTCGAGTCGCCCAAGGCGAGCGCGCTCCATCAACTCTGTGTTGGTGGAGCCAATCTCAGGGACCACCTCGACCAACAAATCTGGGTGCTGTGCTTGAGATGCAGCCCACGAAGCTTCTGCGCCACGATGCAACTCAGCCAAGAATGGATCAATGGGCAAATCAGGTTCCTCTGGGCGCAGGGTGTGTGTTGAGACGCTTAACTTGCGCGTTTCGCTTTGGCGTCAGTCTTGAGCGCCTTTGGCTTTTTGGCACCTTTGGGCGCTTTTGGCTTTTTGGCACCTTTGAGTGCCTTTGGCTTTTTGGCACCTTTGAGCGCCTTTGGCTTTTTGGCACC
>JALQVJ010000056.1 GCA_023260355.1 Burkholderiaceae bacterium
CGCGACATGTAGGAGTCGTGAATCATGTTTTGCAGGTACGGGAAGTCAATGCCCTTCGGATTGGCGAACCGAATCACGCAAATGCTCTCGTCTGCAGTGGGAATATCGCGGCTGATGAAGGGGTTCGATGTGTCGACGACGGGGACCCGCTGAAAGTTCACGTGAGTGCGCCCAAACTGGGGCACGATTGTGTTCACATAGTCCGGCATGCGGCGCAAGATCGTGTCGGTCACCGCCTCTTGGCTGTAGCCACGCTGGGTCTTGTCTCGGATCAACTTTTGAATCCACTCCAAATTGATCACTGGCACAACGCCAATCAACAAGTCCGGGTGCTGGGCGATATCGATGTCGCCCTCGACTGCGGCACCGTGCAAGCCTTCGTAGAACATCAAGTCCGTGCCTTTGGGCAAGTCCTCCCATGGCGTGAATGTCCCGGGGTCTTGTTGGTAGGGTGCAGCCTCTTCCGCATTGTGCAGATACTTGCGAGATTGGCCTCCCCCAGTTTCCCCATACGACTTGAACAAGCCCTCAAGCTCTGCCAGCAAATTGTTGTCGGCTCCGAAGTGGCTGAAGTGGCGGTTGCCGGCAGCCTCGGCTTCGGCTTGGCGCTTGCGCATCTCGAGCCGGTCGTAGCGATGGAAGCTATCTCCCTCGATGATCGCGGCACTCAATCCCTCACGGCGAAAGATGTTTTGGAAGGTTCGCGTGACCGTTGAGGTACCCGCACCAGATGAACCGGTGATCGCGATGATGGGGTGTATCACAGACATGGTTGATCCCTAAATAGAAATGGGTGCTCAGTCGCGAAACAAGGACCGAGGCGCAAACAATGGAGAGTCGTCTATGGGCGCTGCCGCAGGTTCTGTGTGATAGCGCTCGATGCGTTCGACCTCATGGCGCGAGCCAAACACCAAGCCAATGCGCTGGTGCAACGACGTGGGCTGAACCTGCAGCATCGGTACCGAGCCGGTCGAGCAACGCCCGCCCGCTTGCTCCATGATGAAGCCAATCGGGTTGGCCTCGTACAACAATCGCAACCGCCCGGGTTTGTTGGGGTCCTTGGTATCTCTGGGGTACATGAAGACGCCTCCGCGAAGCAGGATGCGATGCGCCTCAGCCACCATGGATGCAATCCAGCGCATATTGAAATCTTTGCCGCGTGCCCCTGTCTTGCCGGCCAAACACTCGTCGACATAGCGCCGAATTGGAGACTCCCAGAATCGGCTGTTTGATGCATTGATCGCAAATTCTTGGGTGTCCTCAGGCACGGTCATGTCCCGGTGTGTCAACTTGAACTCACCCAACATGGGGTCTAGCGTGAAACCATGCACGCCATTGCCCACTGTCAATACGAGCATCGTGACGGGCCCGTAGACGGCATACCCTGCTGCAATTTGTTCAGCCCCTGCCTGCAAAAAGTCGTCTGAGGTGAGAGGCCGCTCATCGCAAACCACTGCATCCGGTGCACGCAAAATCGAAAAAATGCTGCCCACGGACACATTCACGTCGATGTTGCTCGAGCCGTCCAGTGGATCAAACACCAGCAAATAGTTGCCCTTGGGGTATTGTTGAGGCACTGGCAAAGGAACATCCATTTCCTCCGAGGCAATGCCTGCAATGTTGCCGGCCCACTGCGTTGTGGCAATGAAGATGTCGTTAGAAATGACATCCAGCTTCTTTTGTTCCTCGCCCTGCACGTTCACGCTGCCGCCGCCCTCATGCGAGCCATACATGCCAGCGAGTTCCCCGTATGCGACTGACTTCGCAATCGCCTTGCACGCGTTGGCCACATCCAGAATCAAGGCATTCAGTTGGCCGCTTGCCGTCGGAAATCGGCGACGTTCCTCAATCAAAAACTGCGTTAGCGTGGGTCGGTTGGACAAAGGCATGGTCGACTTCCAAAAATCAGTTGAGCCAGGACATGAGTCGAGACAGTTGCACGTCGCCGAGGTCCGGCACGACGCGCAGGGCGCCCGTGAAGTCATGGTGGTTGGTGAATGAATTGGGGGTAATGACGGTGGCCAAGCCAGCAGCCATCGCGGCGCGCAAGCCGTTCTCTGAGTCTTCGATCGCGACACATTCATCGGGAGACAAGCCCAAGCGCGAAAGGGTTTGCAAGTACACCTGGGGGTGCGGCTTCTTGTGTGGTGCCGTCGACGCGTCTTCAATGACCGCGAAATGCGCATCCCAATCGTGTCCGAGATATTGGCGCATCAAAGCGGTGATGTTGACTGGCGAGGTCGTGGTGGCAATGGCCAGCGCGAGACCAGCTTCGCGGGCCTCTTGCATCAGCGCCAGAACGCCGGGACGCATCTCGACCGCACCATCTCGCACCGCTTGCTCATAGGCCGCGGTCTTCAATAGGTGCAACCTCTCCACGGTGTCTTGCAGTGCCGTGCCATCCATGGATTTCACGTCCGCATTCACCTGATTCCAAAAGTGCAGGATGCGCTCCTTGCCACCGGAGATCGCCAGCAAGTCGCGGTAAACCGATTCGCTCCACTGCCAAGGAAGACCTTCCGATTCGAACGCCATATTGAACGCCGCCATATGGGCGCGCTCAGTATCGGCAATGGTGCCGTCTACATCGAATATCAGTGCCTTGATCATGCTGCGTCTGCCTCCCAAAAGCGACCACCGGGTCACGCTATCGACCTCGAAGCCCTGACTCTAGGGAAGTTATCTATTCAACGCCATTCACGAATCGTTGCTATTCACTTAAGTTATTGCTTAATTTAAGGCCTTGACCGCTGCAGGGCGTAGCCCAACCCGTTCCAGCCCAGGCCATAAAAAAACCGCGCCACCTTTCGGTTCAGCGCGGCAGGGACTGCGTGAGGCCCGCTGACCAATCAGACGCGATAGGCCTCAACGTCTTTACCAGCGGCCAGCAGCGCACGGACCCATTCCGGCTTGCGTCCTTTGCCGCCTGCCCATGTCTCACCATTGGGGCCACGGTAGTTCACAACGGCAGGGGCCTTGGGTGCACGAGACTTTTTGCCTGCGGACATGCCGAGATCGGCGACGGTGATGCCGTATTCGCGCATTTTTTCCTTGATTTCGCTCACCACCGAAGCCAATTCAGCCTTGCGCGCTTTCTCGGCTTCTTTCATCAATGCTTCTGCTTGTGCGACGAGCTCTTTATAACTAGACATATGAAACTACCTTTCTCGATCGTTGAAAAGCGCGATTCTAATTGCATTTCAAGTGGCCCGTATATGCAAAAAGGCAATATTTGCCTTATCTAGATAATTAGTTATTTTGCCCAATTCAAGGACCACGGACGCAATTCATCTGGGACATTCGCTGTGATTTCAATCACTTGCGAGTTGACGGGGTGTTGCAGCGTCAAGTGATATGCATGCAAATACATTCTTTTGAACCCGATCTGCTGAAGTGCCTTATTCCACACAAAATCACCATATTTGTCATCCCCTGCAATAGGGGTATCAAAATATGACAAATGCACGCGAATTTGGTGGGTACGTCCTGTTTTGATTTTGACCTCCAACAAGGTCACCGCATCCCCTCCGTTCGGGATTGAGCCCTGGGCAAGGACACGAACGAGACTGACACTGCGTTGAGATCCATCAATAGGCTGTGATACGACTTTGACGCGCCGCTCACCGTTGGGCAGCAAATACTTGAATAGCTCCAAATCCACGACTTTGCGCCGCTCTGGCCATGTGCCTTTCACCAGAGTGAGATACCTTTTATCGATCGTTCGATTTCTAAATTGATCCTGCAGGTTTTTAAGCACTGAACGCTTTTTAGCAATCAACAAAATGCCGCTTGTATCGCGATCCAAACGATGAACCAGTTCAAGCATTCGGGCCTCTGGTCGAGCGCTTCGCAATTGCTCAATCACGCCAAAATTCACACCACTCCCGCCGTGGACAGCAATACCTGCGGGTTTGTTGATGGCCAAAAACCCATCGTCCTCGAATAGCACCGGGAACTCAGCGGGAGGGATGCGGGCCTCGCTGAGTTCAGGCGATGGCTGTGACACACGCACTGGCGGAATGCGAACCACGTCGCCCAGCGTCAACCGCGAGTCGGCTTGGACACGCTTCTTGTTGACGCGCACCTCCCCAGCCCGCACCAACCGATAAATGTGCGTCTTGGGTACACCTTTGAGCACTTTGGTGAGGTAGTTGTCAACGCGTTGCCCTTCACTGGACTCATCGACCTCTAAAAGCTGGACTTGGGGAGCTGTCACGGATTTCACTTATTTCTATAAGAGCCGTCTATAATAAGCGCGCACCGGACCTTGCACGAAATGAACTGCATTGCCTAATTCAGGGTGTTGTCTTTTTGGTTATCCCTGATGTCGCAACCCAGTCCGGTGAACAAGTGGCCTGTGGTTGACTGGTGACCTTGGTGTACCCCCGCAAAATGAAGTGTTGAAAATGGGCGCGCCGAGGTGACCTCACCTTGCCTCTTGACGGTAAACGCTGAATCCATTGACGGAATTTTTCAAAGCAGCCTGCGGCGATGACGCCTCGGCTGCTTTCGGTTGGACGAATTGACCCTGATGCCCACCTGGCGTCACGGCTTTCACCACCACGTGCCCCTGCACGGAACCAGGCCTTGAGTCGGCAGCGATCTGCGCTGCGAAAGGCCCCGTTCTGAGTGCGCTCCAGGCAGTTCCTCCCTTCGTTCACGTGTGCCGCCAAAAGCCAGGCTTGATGCCCGATACCGGGCGGCTGATTTGAACGAGAGGAATGCATCATGAAACGGATGCTGATCAACGCGACTCAACCTGAGGAGCGTCGCCTGGCCGTTGTTGACGGACAGAAACTGCTTGACTTCGAGACCGAAATCGAGGGCCGAGAGCAGCGCAAAGGCAACATTTACAAGGCAGTAGTCACCCGAGTAGAGCCTTCACTGGAGGCCTGCTTTGTGGATTACGGCGAAGATCGCCACGGCTTTCTGCCCTTCAAAGAAATTTCACGCCAATACTTCCCTGCCGGTGCATCCGTCAGCCAAGCCCGCATTCAAGACGTGATCAAAGAGGGGCAAGCCCTCGTTGTCCAAGTCGAAAAAGAAGAGCGCGGCAACAAGGGCGCTGCCCTGACCACGTTCATCAGTTTGGCCGGGCGATACGTCGTTTTGATGCCGAACAACCCTCGCGGTGGTGGCGTGAGCCGCCGCATCGAAGGCGAAGAGCGCCAGGAACTCAAGGCCGCCTTGGACCAATTGGAATACCCCAAGGGCATGAGCATCATTGCGCGCACCGCAGGTATCGGTCGGGCCGCAGAAGAACTGCAGTGGGATTTGAACTACTTGCTGAAGCTCTGGACGGCGATCGATTCGGCCACGGCTGCATCCGGCGCATTTTTGATTTACCAGGAATCCAGCCTGGTGATCCGAGCGATTCGCGATTACTACAACAGCGAAATTGGCGAAATCCTGATCGATACCGACGACATTTATGAACAGGCGCACCAGTTCATGAATCACGTCATGCCCGACCAGGGCAGCCGCGTGAAGCGCTATCGAGACGAGGCCCCGCTGTTCTCTCGGTTCCAAATTGAGCACCAGATTGAGTCGGCCTACGCGCGCACCGTGCATTTGCCGAGTGGCGGAGCCATCGTGATCGATCACACCGAAGCATTGGTGTCGGTTGACGTCAACTCAGCGCGTGCGATCAAAGGGGGTGCGATTGAAGAAACGGCAACCCGCACCAACATCGAAGCGGCCGAAGAAGTGGCACGCCAAGCGCGACTGCGTGATCTGGGTGGCTTGATCGTGATTGACTTCATCGACATGGATGAAGCCAAGAACCGCCGCGAAGTTGAAAACCGCTTGCGCGATGCTTTGCGACAAGACCGCGCGCGCGTGCAACTGGGCTCGATCAGCAAGTTCGGGCTTTTGGAGATGAGCCGCCAGCGCCTGCGCCCAGCGCTGAGCGAAGGGGCATCGATTCCTTGCCCACGTTGTGGCGGTTCTGGCCATATCCGCGACACCGAAAGCTCAGCCCTGCAAATCCTGCGCGTCATCCAAGAGGAGTCCATGAAGGACAACACGGCTGCCGTGCTCGTGCAGGTGCCCGTCGAAGTCGCAAGCTTTCTGCTGAACGAAAAACGCACCGAGATCACCAAGATCGAGTTGCAGCAACGCATTCACATCCTGTTGGTGCCCAACAAGTCATTGGACACGCCCAACTACAAGCTCGAGCGCCTCAAGCACGACGATCCTCGCCTCGACAACCTTCAGGCCAGCTACACGTTGGCTGAAGAAAACGAGGACCCAACGGCCGTCACACGCCGCTCGCAAGAACCCACCAACAAGCAAGAGCCCGTGATCAAAGGTGTGTTGCCGGATGCACCAGCACCTCGCGCCGAGCCCAAGAAACCCGAAGCGGCAGCGCCTGAGGCGAAAACCGCAGTCAGCACCGGTGGTTTCTTCGCATGGATCAAGCGCCTCTTGGGTCTTTCTGATGCACCCGCCCAACCTGCGACCCAGGAACCTGTGCAGCGCGAGCGTGGTGCACGTGGAAGCAGCCGCGGTGAAGGCCGCAACGGAGAGCGCCGCAACGACCGCCGCCGTGGCGGACGAAATGGGGAAAGGTCCGAACGTGGAGAGCGCGGCGAAAAGAGCGAGCGCACAACCGAACGCCAAGGCCGCGACAGCCAGCGGGCCGAAGGCAAAGACGCAGAGCGCCGCAACGACCGCCGTGCAGACAGACACCTGGCCGAAGAAGCCAACAACGCTTCCAATGGCCAAGACGCCCAAGCTGCAGAAGGCACCGGTGACCAAAAGCCACGGCGCCCCCGCCGCGAGCGTGGTAACCGTCGCCGTGGTAACGATGTCACAACAAACGGCAACCAAGCAGCAGAGGTTTCGGCTGACGGCGGTTCGATCCAACCAGACCGCGCCGAATCTCAGCTGAAGACCGCCAGCGCTGCGAACGAGGCGCCAACCTACAGCTACTTCGAGCGCGCGCAAGCCGAATCCAAGCCGACTCCTGCTGAGACGGCACCAGCCCCTGAGGTCAGTGGAGACAGCGCCACCGAAATGCCGGCGGAACAGCGCGCGCCACGCGAGCGCCGCAGCCGCGACCGCTACGGTCGTGAACGCCGGCGTCGCACCGAAGAAGGTGCACAAGAGTCGGATACCGCAGCCGACGTCGCTGCATCTGAGGTCCATGCTCACAGCGATGCGCCCGCTGCGGTGGCCGACATAGCGCCTCAGCATGTGGAGTCACCCGTGACTGCCCCTGCTGCTGCCTCAACTGAGGCGATCGCGGTCCCTGTGTCTGCACCACGCAT
>JALQVJ010000098.1 GCA_023260355.1 Burkholderiaceae bacterium
AATTGCCGAAATGCTGGCAACACCGGGGCCGGTCATTGCCGATATCCGCGTCGCCAAAGCTCTTGGTCGCCTCGCGCTGACACGAGGCCAGCGCCGCCTTGAACTCTTCGCTCGCTTTGACGATGCGCATCCCTTTGCCACCACCGCCCGCGCTGGCCTTGATCAGCACGGGATAGCCCATGCTGTCAGCCTGCGCATGCAAAAAATCGGGGTCTTGGTTTTCGCCGTGATAGCCCGGAACCAATGGCACGCCCGCCGCCGCCATCAAGCGTTTGCTTTCGGCTTTCAAACCCATCGCCTCGATCGATGCTGGGGAAGGGCCAATGAAGGCCACACCAGCCGCAGCGCAGGCCTGCGCGAACGCAGCGTTTTCAGACAGAAATCCGTAGCCTGGGTGCACCGCTTGAGCGCCCGTGTCTTGGGCGGCTTGAAGGATGGCCTCCCAGCGCAAGTAGCTCTCAGCGGGCGCGGAGCCGCCGATATACACGGCCTCGTCACAGGCTTGCACGTGTGCGGCCTGCGCATCCGCATCGGAGTACACCGCAACCGTGCGAATGCCCATGCGCTTGGCGGTGGCCGCGACGCGACAAGCAATTTCACCGCGGTTGGCGATCAAAATTTTGTTGAACATCGTCAGGCCCCCAACCACTTGGGGGAGCGCTTTTCCAGGAATGAGGACACGCCCTCTTTGCCCTCATCGGTGGCGCGAATGTCGGCGATGCGCCTGGCAGTTTCGGCGCGCAACTCGCTGTTGATTTCGCGTTGAGCCACGTCGCGGACCAGTTGCTTTGACGCGCGAACCGCCGCAGGGCCACACCCCAGGATGGCGTCCACGATGGCTTGAATGCGGTCGTCCAATTGCTCAGCAGAGACAATTTCGTGGACGAATCCACAGTCCGCTGCCACTTGCACATTAAAACGCTCCGCCGTGACGAAATAGCGCTGTGCAGCTCGATAACCCATGGACCGAACCACATAGGGACTGATGGTGGCTGGGATCAACCCCAGGCGCACTTCGCTCAAGCAAAACGTGACCTCGGGCACAGCAACCACGATATCGGATTGCGCACACAAGCCCATGCCTCCGGCATAGCAATCGCCGTGCACACGTCCAATGATGGGTACTGGGCAGGCTTCGATCATGGCCATCATGTCGGCCATGGCTTGGGCGTCTCGGCGGTTGGCCTCCCAGTCGTAATCAGCCATCGCGCGCATCCAGTTGAGATCGCCTCCGGCGCAAAAAGCTTTGCCGTGTCCGCCAAGCACCACGGCCTTGGCTTCGCTGTCGGCGTTGATGCGCTCAAATGCCTCATGCAAGGCCCGAATCACCTCACTGTTGAAGGCGTTGCGGACTTCAGGGCGATTCAAAAAGACGCGCCACACACCAGCATCGTTGCGTTCAATATCCAAAAGTTTGTCTGACATGGTTGACCTCACATGCGGAAGACGCCAAAACGCGTCTCGGGGATGGGTGCATTCAATGCAGCGGAAAGGCCCAGCGCCAACACCCGCCGGGTATCGGCGGGATCGATGACGCCGTCGTCCCACAAGCGGGCGCTTGCGTAATACGGGTGACCTTGCTCTTCGTATTGCTGTTTGATGGGGGCTTTGAATGCGGCTTCCTCGTCGGCGCTCCACTGCCCGCCCTTGGCTTCAATGCCATCGCGTTTGACAGTTGCCAGCACGCTGGCCGCTTGTTCGCCGCCCATCACGCTGATGCGTGCGTTGGGCCACATCCACAAAAACCGCGGCGAGTAGGCGCGGCCACACATGCCGTAGTTGCCAGCACCAAAGCTGCCGCCAATGATGATCGTGAACTTGGGCACTTGGGCGGTCGCAACCGCCGTCACCATCTTGGCGCCGTTGCGGGCAATGCCTTCGTTCTCATATTTGCGACCCACCATGAAACCAGTCACAGAACACAAACTCTTTGTAGAACCGCGCAATTATCGCGCGCGCCGCATGGTTGATGGTCTGCGGGTTTTGCCGATGGCTGGGATATTCTTGATCGCGATGCCTCTTTTTTGGGGGGGATCTCAAGA
>JALQVJ010000193.1 GCA_023260355.1 Burkholderiaceae bacterium
CGACTGAATGTAGGTCTTGCTCTCGGCCAATTTTTCAGTGGCGCGGTGTAGCAAACCAATGTGGGGGTCAGCGCGCTGCACGACCTCGCCGTCCATCTCCAGCACCAAACGCAACACGCCGTGCGCAGCGGGGTGCTGAGGTCCAAAGTTCAGGGTGTAGTTCTTGATTTCAGCCATGTGTATTCCTGCAGTCGCCGACGCCGATTACTGCAAGCCTCCGTAACCTTCTTCGCGGATGATGCGGGGCGTGATTTCACGCGGCTCGATCGTGACCGGCTGGTACACCACGCGGCGTTGCTCAGGGTCATAGCGCATCTCAACATGCCCGCTCACGGGGAAGTCCTTGCGCATGGGGTGCCCGATGAAACCATAGTCGGTCAGAATGCGACGCAGATCGTTGTGGCCATCAAACAAGATGCCAAACAAATCAAAGGCCTCGCGCTCGAACCAGTTGGCGCCCGTCCACACAGAGGTGACTGAGCTCACCATCGGCATGTCGTCGTCTTGGCAAAACACTTTGACGCGCAGCCGCTGGTTCAGCGAAACGCTCAAAAGATGCACCACAACAGCGTAACGTGCGCCATCCCAAGCGCCTTCGCGAAAATCGCTGTAGTCCACGCCACAAAGATCAATCAATTGCTCGAACTGGCAGCCCGGCGCGTCCCTCAACGCCTGCATGGCCGCGAGGTAACCCTCCGGCTTGACGATGACCGTCACCTCGCCCAAGTCTTGAACAAGCCGGACAACGGCGTCACCCAATACCGCCGTCACTTGGTTCTGCATGTTTTCCAAAGCGCTCATCATGGACCTCACGCTCTGGCAATCGTCTGGGTGCGACGAATCTTGCCTTGCAACTGCATCAGGCCGTACAACAACGCCTCAGCGGTTGGCGGACACCCTGGCACATAAACGTCCACAGGCACCACGCGATCGCAACCCCGAACGACAGAGTAACTGTAGTGATAGTAGCCACCACCATTGGCGCATGAACCCATTGAAATCACGTAGCGGGGCTCACTCATTTGGTCGTAGACCTTGCGCAAAGCGGGTGCCATTTTGTTGCACAACGTGCCGGCCACAATCATCAGGTCAGACTGCCGGGGACTGGCACGAAAGACCTCCGCACCGAAACGGGCCAAGTCGTAACGCGCAGCACCTGCGTGCATCATCTCGACGGCACAGCATGCCAAGCCAAAGGTCATGGGCCACAGCGAGCCCGTTTTCGCCCAATTGACCACTGAGTCGTAGCTCGCGGTCACAAAGCCTTTTTCCATTACACCTTCAAGTCCCATGGCAGTACAAACCTCTGTGTGTGAATTGGTCGTTTATTGAATGCGGCGGGAAATCATTCCCAATCCAACGCACCCTTTTTCCACTCGTAGACGAAGCCCACGACCAAGATGCCTAAGAAGACAACAACCGCCCAAAACGCAGTTGGGCCCAGATCCTTGAGCGCGACAGCCCAAGGGAACAGGAACGCGATTTCCAAATCAAACAAAATGAAAAGGATGGCCACCAAGTAGTAGCGGACATCGAACTTCATGCGCGCATCTTCGAACGCTTCGAAACCGCACTCGTAGGGAGAGTTTTTGGCTTCGTCGGGGCGGTTGGGGCCCAAGATGTAGCCGATCACTTGGGGGACGATGCCGACAGCAACGCCAACCAAAATAAAGAGAATGACGGGAAGGTATTGCTCTAGGCTCATAGTCATACCTGGGATCAGTCGCTGCTGGTGCAGGCTTGATCATGTTGGTGCCGACGGCGAGACTCGAACTCGCACAGCTTTCGCCACTACCCCCTCAAGATAGCGTGTCTACCAATTTCACCACGTCGGCATTTGTATGGGTTTGCGGCGCTTCTGAGGCTTCGTGAAGCATCCGCAAAAACCCTAGGAGTTTACCTCGAATTCGCCCTTGAAATCGAGTGAGCCGCCAGATTTTATCTGGCTGTAAGCCCCATCAAATGGGACTTTCGCGATCATGATACCCCCATGGGTACCACAATCACACGGTTGAGGCCTCAGTTTGTTGGGATCGCGTCTTTGCCTGTGACCGGCGCGGCAGGAACCTTGACCGTTTCCAACACACTGCCAGCCGCTGGGGCAGGCTTTTGATAACCGACATAAGACAGAAACAACGTCGTTCCCAAGAACACCGCTGCCAACACAGCTGTGGTGCGCGACAAGAAGTTCGCACCGCCGGTTGCACCAAACAAACTCGTTGACGCCCCACCACCAAAGGCCGCACCTGCGTCAGCACCTTTGCCATGCTGCATCAAAATCAAGCCGATCATGACCAAAGCCGACAAAATCTGAACGGCCATCAAAATTCTGATCAAGAAATCCATACCCACAACTCCCAAAAAAACAAAGGTCTGCGCGCTTAAGCCGCAGCCCGAATGATTGTCAAAAAGTCAGCCGCCTTCAAAGCAGCTCCACCGATCAAGCCACCGTCGATATCAGGTTGCTTGAGCAAATCGGCGGCGTTGCTCGCATTCATGCTGCCGCCGTACAAAATTCGCATACCACTGGCGTGTTCCGTCGCGGCGTGCAACTGCGCACGCAACACCGCATGGACGGCTTGGGCCTGCTCTGGCGTAGCTGTTTGACCGGTACCAATCGCCCAGACGGGCTCATATGCCACCACAATTTCGCTGACGCAATGTCCCACAGTGTGAATGACTGCGGCCAATTGGCGTTTGACGACTTCTTCAGTGGCCCCGGCGTCACGTTGCTCCAGTGTTTCACCAACGCAAACGATTGGCGTGATGCCATGCGCGAGGGCAGTTTGTGCTTTGGCAGCCACCACCCCATCGGTTTCACCATGGTATTGGCGGCGTTCAGAGTGGCCCACAATCGCGAAACGAACACCGAAATCTTTCAACATCGTTGCACTGATTTCGCCTGTGAACGCGCCGGATTCCTTGGCCGAAACGTCTTGAGCACCCCATGCCAGTGGCGTGCCAGCGGCGATTTGTGACACCTGATCCAAATACACAGATGGCACACAAACGGCGACGTCACATGGCGCACCACTTGCCAACCCTTGCAAAACGTCTGCTAGCAACGCGGCATTTGTAGCCCTGTTGCCATTCATTTTCCAATTGCCTGCAATCAGCTTTCGAGCCATCGGTCCGTCCTTTAATCCGCCCACGTCAGCATGATTTTGCCGATATGTGCATTGCTTTCCATTAGCGCATGCGCTTGCGCCGCTTGCGATGCATCAAACGTTTGATGGATCACGGGAAACACTTTGCCAGCCTCAAGATCCGGCCAGACGTGCGTTTTGAGCGCATTCGCGATCTCAGCTTTGAACGCCACTGAACGCGGGCGCAGAGTCGATCCGGTGATGTGCAAACGCTTGCGCAAGACCAGTCCTGCATTGAAGTTGGCATCGACACCACCCTGCACAGCGATGATCACCAAACGGCCATCCTCTGCCAAGCACTCCACCTCACGGGCCACATACTCACCAGCGACCATGTCCAAAATCACGTCGGCACCGCGTCCATCGGTGAGGCGTTTGACTTCAGACGAAAAATCTTGTGATCGATACAAAATCGCATGATCGGCGCCCAAGTCCAAACAGGCTTTGGCCTTGGCTTGTGAACCCACCGTGACAATGACCTGCGCCCCAACCGCTTTGGCCAGTTGAATCGCAGTCACGCCGATCCCGCTTGATCCACCTTGAATCAACAACGTCTCACCCGCAGCCAAGCGGCCACGGTCAAACACGTTGCTCCAAACAGTGAAAAACGTTTCGGGGATTGCGGCCGCTTGGACGGCGCTGAAACCCTTGGGAAATGGCAAGCATTGTCCGATCGGCGCCACGCACCATTGGGCGTAACCACCACCGGCAACCAATGCGCAAACCGCATCTCCAATCTTCAGGCCTGCGGCGGCCATCGCCACCTCGTCGCCACTATCGATCGTTCCGGCGATTTCGAGGCCAGGAATGTCCGACACCCCAGGGGGCATCGGATACAGTCCCTTGCGTTGCAGCACGTCAGGGCGGTTCACGCCACTGGCGCTCACCTTCACCAAGACCTCGCCAGACCCTGCGACCGGGCGCTCTCGTGTCGTCAACTGGAGCACCTCGGGCGCCCCAGGTTGAACAATCTCAATGGCCTGCATGCTCAACATCGCGCGACTTACTGCTGTTGTTGCTGTTGCGCTTGCGCGGCACCATTGTCGCGATCGATCAGTGCCTTCATCGACAACTTGATGCGACCTTTTTCGTCCGTCTCAAGCACTTTGACGCGAACGACTTGTCCTTCTTGCAGGACGTCGGTCACCTTCTCAATGCGCTCATGGGCAATTTGGCTGATGTGCAACAGACCGTCTTTGCCAGGCAACACGTTGACCAACGCACCAAAGTCCAAGATCTTGGTGATGGCGCCTTCGTAAACGGCGCCCACTTCGACTTCAGCGGTGATGTCTTCAATGCGGCGCTGCGCCTCTTTGGCCTTGTCGCCATCGCTGGAGGCAATGGTGATCGTGCCGTCTTCGGCGATATCGATGGTGCAACCGGTTTCTTCTGTCAATGCACGGATGGTCGCGCCGCCCTTGCCAATCACGTCACGGATCTTCTCGGGGTTGATCTTCATGGTGTACAGGCGAGGCGCAAACGAGGAGATCTCAGTGTTGGCTTCGCCCATCGCTTCTTGCATCTTCGAGAGGATGTGCATGCGCGCTTCTTTGGCTTGAGCCAGTGCGACTTGCATGATCTCTTGCGTGATGCCCTGGATCTTGATGTCCATTTGCAGCGCGGTCACACCGTCAGTGGTACCCGCGACCTTGAAGTCCATGTCACCCAAGTGGTCCTCATCACCGAGGATATCGGTCAAAACCGCAAAGCGGTTGTCCTCTTTGATCAACCCCATGGCGATACCGGCCACGTGGGCTTTCAAAGGCACACCTGCGTCCATCATGGACAAGCAACCACCGCAAACCGACGCCATCGATGAAGAGCCGTTGGACTCTGTGATTTCGCTGACGACACGCAGGGTGTAGGGGAAATCTTCTTTGGCAGGCAACACAGCGGCCAGAGCGCGCTTGGCCAAACGGCCATGGCCAATCTCACGGCGCTTGGGCGAGCCGACACGGCCAGTTTCGCCAGTGGCAAACGGAGGCATGTTGTAGTGCAGCATGAAGCGGTCTTCGTACTCGCCGGGCAATGCGTCGATGCGCTGGGCGTCGCGCTCGGTACCGAGCGTGGTGACCACCAATGCCTGGGTTTCGCCGCGTGTGAACAGGGCTGAGCCGTGGGTGCGCTGCAGCACGCCAGTGCGAATTTCAATCGGGCGCACGGTGCGGGTGTCGCGACCATCGATGCGAGGCTCACCTGCCAAAATTTGGCTGCGCACAATTTGGGCTTCGATGTCGTGCAACAAACCGTCAATCTTGACGCTGTCGAACTCAATGCCTGCTTCGGTCAAACCGGCCTTCACAGCTGCGTTGGCTTCACGGCAGGCCTGCGTGCGGGCTTGCTTGGAACGAATTTGGTAGGCGGCAACCAGCTTCTCACGGCCGAGTTCCTCCACCTTGGAGATCAAAGCCTCGTCGCGCGCGGGCGCTTGCCATTCCCAAACCGGCTTGCCGGCGTCGCGAACCAATTCGTGGATTGCATCGATCGCAGTTTGGCCTTGCTGGTGACCGAAGACGACCGCCCCCAACATGATTTCTTCGCTGAGTTGCTGGGCTTCTGATTCCACCATCAACACGGCGGTCTCGGTACCGGCAACGACCAAATCCATCTGGGACTGGGCACGCTGCTCAGGGCTGGGGTTCAACACATATTCGCCGTTCACATAACCGACGCGGGCTGCACCAATTGGGCCATTGAAGGGAATGCCGGAGATGGCCAATGCCGCGCTGGTGGCGATCATGGCCGGGATGTCAGCATCGACCGCTGGGTTCAAGGACACAGTGTGGATCACAACCTGCACTTCGTTGAAGAAACCTTCTGGAAACAGGGGGCGAATCGGGCGATCGATCAAACGAGAGGTCAGGGTCTCAAACTCACTGGGGCGGCCTTCGCGCTTGAAAAAGCTACCGGGGATCTTGCCTGCCGCGTA
>JALQVJ010000213.1 GCA_023260355.1 Burkholderiaceae bacterium
GGTCTACTTTTTGCACAACGAAGTCGACACCATCGAAAACCGGCGCACCGAGTTGGCCGCGCTGCTGCCAGAGGCGCGCATTGCGGTGGCACACGGACAAATGCCAGAACGCGAGTTGGAGTCCGTCATGCGAGACTTCAACGCACAACGCAGCAACTTGTTGCTGTGTTCGACGATCATCGAGACAGGCATTGACGTCCCCACAGCCAACACCATCATCATGGCGCGAGCCGACAATTTCGGGCTGGCACAGTTGCATCAACTTCGGGGCCGAGTCGGTCGCAGTCACCACCAAGCCTACGCCTACTTGTTGGTACCCGACACGCAAAACCTGACCAAGCAGGCACAACAGCGGTTGGACGCCATCCAACAAATGGAGGAACTGGGCTCGGGCTTTTATCTCGCCATGCATGACCTCGAAATTCGGGGGGCGGGCGAAGTTCTGGGTGACAACCAAAGCGGCAACATCATGGAGGTCGGCTTTCAGCTGTACAACGACATGTTGAGTCAGGCTGTGGCGGCCCTGAAATCAGGCCGAGAGCCCGACCTGCTCGCCCCTATGGCAGCAGCGACCGACATCAACCTTCACGCACCCGCATTGCTGCCCGATGAGTACTGTGGCGACGTGCATCTGCGGTTGTCGTTCTATAAGAAACTCGCGACCGCCAAAGACAGCCAGACCATTGACGGGCTGTTGGAAGAGTTGGTCGATCGATTCGGCAAACCCACAGCCCCAGTGCAAACACTGATCGACGTCCATCGCCTGCGGGTCATGTGCGAGCCCTATGGCGTCGTCAAAGTGGACGCCACCCCTCACGTCACGCTCATCACGTTCAAAGCCAAAGCGCCAGTCGATCCCGCCGCCATCATCGGCTTGATTCAGCGCAACCGCCACGTGAAATTGGCGGGCAACGACAAGTTGCGGATTGAAAAACCTCTTGAAGATCCCAAAGATCGAGCGCAGTTGGTGCGGGATACCTTGCGCCAATTGGGACAACCCATGGCCATCGCCACCTCAACAACATGACCACTGCACAAGAACTTGCCCCTGGCCTTACGGTCCAAAATCTACCCTCGCGACTGGATTGGTCACACTACAAGCTGATCGCGTTCGACATGGACTCCACGTTGATCAACATTGAGTGTATCGATGAGATCGCGGACGCCGCTGGCCGCAAGGCGGACGTCGCAGCCATCACCGAAGCCGCCATGCGGGGCGAAATCACGGATTTCAAAGACAGTCTGCGCCGGCGTCTGGCCTTGCTCAAAGGTGTCCCTGTGGCGCACTTGGAAGCGGTTTACGAGCAACGCTTGCGGTTGAACCCCGGGGTCGAAACCCTGATCACGCGCTGCCACGCAGAGGGCCTGAAAGTCTTGCTTGTGAGCGGCGGCTTCACTTTCTTTGCCGAACGCTTGCGCCAGCGCCTGCAGATCGATTGGGTGCGCAGCAACGCGCTTGAGATCCAAGATGGGCGTCTGACGGGCGACTTGATTCAGCAGAGCTGGGGGGACATTTGCGATGGCGCCATGAAACGCCAGACCCTGCTGGACCTGTGCAGCCTGATGGGCATTTCTGCAGACCAATCCATCGCCGTGGGTGACGGCGCGAATGACTTGCCGATGATGGGGGCCGCCGGCCTGTCGGTTGCCTATCACGCCAAGCCCAAAGTCAGAGAGCAGGCCCAAGTGGCGATCAACCAGGGTGGCCTTGACCGCTTGCTAGAGGTCTTGCGGTAGTCACCAGCCTCTCAGCCGAAAAATCAGGCAAACTTTGACGGTCAGGTGACAGCAAGGCCCCTTGACTGTGACTAAACTGTTTCAGCAGCCCGCATTGGGCATTCCGAATCTGGAGACATCAATGATCGAGACAAAATTTGGCAGCGGCCGTGCAGTACAGCGTGTGGAAGACGATCGGCTCTTGCGCGGTGAAGGCGTCTTCACAGATGACGTATCGCAAAACGCAGCACGCGTGTGCTTCGTGCGCAGCCCCTATGCCCACGCCAAGATCAAACAGTTCGACACCAGTGCAGCGCAAGCCATGCCTGGTGTCCGTTTGGTCGTGACAGGCGCTGACTTGGTGAAGGCCGGTGTTCCCAATATGGCGGGTCCCGCCAACTTCAAGCGTCCTGATGGCAGCGCGCTGCTCTGTCCATCCCGCCAATTGATGGCCACCGACTGCGTGCGCTTTGTGGGTGAAGCCGTGGCTGCCGTGGTGGCTGACACTTGGCAGCAAGCCCAGGACGCTGCAGAGGCCGTGATGGTTGATTACGAGCCATTGGCCGCCGTGGCCAATTTGGATCAAGCCCTGGCTGCCGGTGCCATCAGTGTGGCCGGCGGACCTGACAACGTTGTGGCCCAAACCCAATATGGGGATCGGGCTGCAGCGGATGCCGCTTTTGCTCAGGCAACGTATGTGACGCGTGTCGACATCGACCACCAACGGCTTTGTGCGTTCACGCTGGAGCCTCGTGTCACGCTGGCCTACCCTGAAGACGGCCGTTTGGTGGTGCGCGCATCCAGCCAAATGCCAACCGCCCTGCGTGGAGCGGTGGCCGCTCACCTGAAGCTGGCGGAAGACCAAGTGCGCGTGATCGTGGGTGATGTCGGCGGTGGTTTCGGCATGAAAACCGGCGCCAATGCCGAAGACGTGATGACCGCGTATTGCGCCCATGCCATCCAAGCCCCAGTGAAATGGGTGGCCACCCGCAGTGAAGATTTCTTGACGAGTTCAGCCGGGCGAGATGTGCGCGCCCACGTCGAGGTTGCGCTGGCACAAGACGGCAAGATCTTGGCACTTCGCGTGCACAGCCATGCCAATGTCGGGGCCTACCCCACGATGACCGGCTTGGCGATCCAAATGATGATTGGCCCTTGGGTGCAAACCAGCGTGTACGACATCCAAACCATTGACTTTCAATTCACCGGTGTGATGACCAACAGCGCGCCCACCGGCGCATACCGCGGTGCAGGCCGCCCTGAAGCCATCTTCAACATTGAGCGCGCCATCGACCAAGCCGCGCGCGAGCATGGATTGGATCCGGTTGCCGTGCGCCGGCGCAACTTCATTGCGCCTGAGCAGATGCCTTACACCAACGCCATGGGGCAGGTGTATGACTCTGGCGCATTTGGTCGCATGATGGAGCAAGCCTTGGAAAAGGCGGATTGGAACGGCTTCGATGCCCGGGCCAATGCGTCTGCGCAGCAGGGCAAGTGGCGTGGCCTCGGCATGGCAACCTTCCTTGAATGGACCGGCGGCAATGCTTGGGAAGAATCCGTGAACGTACAAATCATGCCCGACGGCAGCGTCGAAGTCTTTACCGCTGTGATGCCCATGGGCCAGGGCATCCAAACCTCATTGACCCAGTTGGTGGCCGACGTGTTCGATTTGCCTCCCGAAAAAATCCGTGTCGTCATGGGCGATACCGATCGCGGCAACGGCTTTGGCTCGGCCGGCTCGCGCTCCTTGTTCACGGGCGGCAGTTCAGTGAGCGTGGGTTCCGAGAGAGCCTTGGACAAAGCACGCGCATTGGCTGCAGAGACATTGGAAGCCAGTGCTGAGGACCTTGAATACGCTGCTGCGACGTTCACTGTCAAAGGCACGGACCTGAAAATTAGTTTGGGCGAGTTGGCTGGCAAACAGGCCGAGGGCCGAATCGCCATTGACTCAACCAGCAAGGCCTCTGGCCCCACTTGGCCCAATGGCGCGCACATCTGCGAAGTCGAGATTGACCCCGAAACCGGTGAGACACAAATCGTGGCCTACACCTCGGTCAATGATGTCGGCCGCGTGGTGAACCCCACCATCGTGCGTGGACAGTTGGACGGCGGCGCAGTGCAAGGTGCCGGTCAAGCACTCTGCGAGGACGTGGTCTACGAGGCCGATGGCGCCCAGCTGATCACGGGCAGCTTGATGGATTACGCCGTGCCTCGCGCAGACGTCATGAAAGGCATGTTCAACACACACATGGACGAGTCTGTCCCCTGCAAAACCAACGTACTGGGCGTCAAAGGTGTGGGTGAATTGGGCACCATCGGCGCCACGCCTGCGGTCGTGAATGCGGTGGCCAATGCCTTGGCTCGCAATGGCCACACCGCGAGCACGGCTGGCTTGCAAATGCCCCTGACACCGCAAGTGGTGTGGAAAGCCATCCACGCGGCCTGACGCGCGCCTGCCCCCTTGGGCACAAAAAAGCACCTCATTGAGGTGCTTTTTGTTGGGGTTGGGAGCAACTCTGCCAGCACGCGATGACCAGCACCCCGTCAGAGCACAAGGCCTTGGCCAGCTTCGCAACGCCCGCTTCAATGG
>JALQVJ010000271.1 GCA_023260355.1 Burkholderiaceae bacterium
AAAGCGCCGTAAAACCGATAAGCGCTGATGCGACCGTCTTGGCCAATCAGGGCTTGGGTGTCCACAGGCGACAGTTGCTCCACCCGGCTGAGGTTGGAAATTCGGTAAATGAAGGTCACGCAAGCCGCAAACAAACCAAATTCGACCGCCACTGTCAGGTCGACCATCACGGTGAGCAAAAACACAGCCAGCAGGGTGATGCGATAGGGCACACGGAACTGTTTCAAATCAGAAAAGGCATGCCATTCGCCCATGTTCCATGCCACAAACATGAGGATCGCCGACAAAGCTGCCAGCGGAATGCTCGATGCCAAGGGCGCTGCAATCAGCACAATCACCAGCAACGTGACCGCATGCACGACGCCTGCGATGGGGCTATTGGCCCCGCTTTTGATGTTGGTCACGGTGCGTGCGATGGTGCCGGTAGCGGGCATGCCACCAAAGAATGGGGTCACAAAGTTGGCGACGCCCTGGGCCATCAGCTCTTGGTTAGGGTTATGGCGATCACCGATCATGCCATCGGCGACGCGGGCACAGAGCAAAGACTCAATGGCACCCAAGAGCGCCAAGGTCAGCGTGGGCATCAGCAGATATCGCGCGGTTTGCCAGCTGAATTCGGGCAATGCGAATGTCGGCAAGGCCGCTGGGATACCACCAAACTTGGAGCCGATGGTTGGGATCTCGAGTCCCAAAGCAGCGGTCATCAAGGTGGCCACAACCAAGCCCACGATCGAACCAGGCAACATTTTGAGGTGCCCCCATTGGGCGCCTCTTTGCGCCCAACGCGGCATGGCCCATTGCCAACCCACCACGATCACAAGCGTCAGTAGAGCGATGCCAAAGGCTGCCACGTTGAAGGTGTGGATGTGTTGTTGGATCGCCGCGACAATGCCAAAAAAGTCGGCGGGCATTTGCGCGATCTCAAGCCCCATGAAGTCCTTGAGCTGCGACAAACCAATCAGTACGGCGATGCCGTTGGTGAACCCAATCACGACCGCGACAGGCACGAATCGGACCAGTGTGCCCATGCGCAACATACCCATCACAAAGAGCAAGACGCCAGACATCGCGGTCGCGATGATCAAATTGGCCAGCCCGTACTGCTCCAAGATACCGTAGACGATCACGATAAAGGCGCCCGCGGGTCCTCCGATCTGAACGCGAGAGCCGCCCAGCAATGAGATGGCAAGGCTGGCGATGATGGCGGTGAAGATGCCGGCTTCAGGGCTCAAGCCCGATGCAATCGCGAACGCCATGGCCAGTGGCAGCGCCACCAAGCCAACCGTGATGCCAGCACTGATGTCTTGACCCAAACGCGCGCGGTTGTAGCCGTGCAG
Source organism: Burkholderiaceae bacterium (assembly GCA_023260355.1). Classification (GTDB taxonomy): domain Bacteria; phylum Pseudomonadota; class Gammaproteobacteria; order Burkholderiales; family Burkholderiaceae_C; genus RS62. The sequence continues at coordinate 1,338 of JALQVJ010000271.1, forward strand.
TGCATCGATGAGTTTGGGTCTGAATGAAAAGGAGGGAAATGCCATGGTGTCTCCGAAGAACGCGAAAGATCGAGTGCTTCAAAAAACAGGCGGATCTCCGTGGTGCCAAACCACGCCAGCCAACCGTCGGGTGCTGCGGCGGTTGAGGTGCAGGCGACAACGCACATGGTCGGGCGTCATGATGCACCACAGTGTAGCGCGGTGCACCGTGGCCTTTGTCGTGGACCCGATGGTGTGAGCGAGTTCAGCGCACCCGCATTCCGGGCTGGGCGCCAGCAACGGGCTCAAGAATGTAGATGCCCGGCTGGCTCTTCTCGTCTTGGTGGCTGGCCGCGAGCACCATGCCCTCAGAGACGCCAAACTTCATTTTGCGCGGTGCCAAGTTGGCCACCATGATGGTGTGCTTGCCGACCAAGTCCTCAGGCTTGTACATGCTCGCGATGCCAGAGAAGACTTGTCGCATTTGCGCCTCTCCGACATCCAGCATCAAGCGCAGCAACTTGGTTGAGCCTTCCACTGCGGCGCATTCGACGATCTTGGCAATGCGCAAGTCAACCTTGGCGAAGTCATCGATCGTGATGGTGGGGGCAATGGCTTCGCCACCTGGCAGAGCGACTGGCTGGGCAACGGGGATTGCGTTGCCCACATTAAAATTTCCATGCGTGTATGGCGTTGCACGCGATTGCGGTATTGCTCTGAGCACCGGTTGTTGGTATGGAGTCGGGTCGTATGAAGGCGGTGCATTATGGTTATGATTGCCAGTGTT
>JALQVJ010000396.1 GCA_023260355.1 Burkholderiaceae bacterium
AGGACGCGCATGTTTTCACCAAAACCGGGCCAAACAAACTGGCCTTGCTCATTCTTTCGGCACCAGTTGGTGGTGAAAATCGCTGGCAACTTGGCGTTGTCTTTTTCCAGACGGGCGCCCAAATCCAACCAGTGCTGGAAGTAGGCGCTCATGTTGTAACCCGCAAAGGGCAGCATCGCGAACGGGTCGCGGCGCACCACGCCTTGGGCACCGAAGGCCGCGGCGGTGGTCTCAGAGCCCATGGTTGCAGCCATGTACACGCCATCGACCCAGTCGCGGGCTTGCGTGACCAATGGCACGGTGGTCGAGCGGCGGCCGCCAAAGATAAAGGCGTCGATCGCCACACCCTTGGGATCGTCCCACGCCTCGTCCAGCGCGGGGTTGTTGGTGGCGCTCACAGTGAAGCGCGCATTGGGGTGGGCCGCAGGCTTGCGTTTGCCGTTGGTGCCGTCCGCCAGCGCGGACTCTGGGGTCCAGTCCTTGCCTTGCCAGTCGATCAAGTGCGCGGGCAGTTGATTGCCTTGGTCCTTCTCCATGCCTTCCCACCAGACGTCGCCGTCGTCGGTCAACGCCACGTTGGTGAAGATCACGTCCTTGTCCAAACTGCGCATGCAGTTGGGGTTGGTTTCCATGTTGGTACCGGGCGCCACGCCGAAATAACCCGCTTCAGGGTTGATTGCGTACAGGCGGCCGTCAGCCCCCGGCTTGATCCAGGCGATGTCGTCACCGATGGTCGTGACCTTCCAGCCCTCGAAACCCTTGGGCGGAACCAACATTGAAAAATTGGTTTTGCCACAGGCGCTGGGGAACGCAGCCGCCACGTGGTACTTCTTGCCATCGGGCTTGGTCACGCCGAGGATCAGCATGTGTTCAGCCAACCAGCCTTGGTCGCGACCCATGGTCGATGCAATGCGCAGCGCAAAGCACTTCTTGCCCAGCAATGCGTTGCCACCGTAGCCAGAACCGTATGACCAGATTTCGCGGGTCTCTGGGTAGTGAACGATGTACTTGGTATCGGGGTTGCAGGGCCATGACACGTCGGCTTGACCGGGTTGCAAAGGCGCGCCCACGGTGTGCACGCAGGGCACGTATTCGCCGTCAGTGCCCAACACGTCATACACAGCGCGACCCATGCGGGTCATCTTCTGCATATTGACCACCACGTAAGGGCTGTCAGACAACTCCACGCCAATGTGGGCGATGGGGCTGCCCAATGGGCCCATCGAGAACGGGATCACATACATGGTTCGACCGCGCATGCAGCCGTCAAACAGCGGGTTCAGCGTCGCGCGCATCTCCGCAGGGTCCATCCAGTTGTTGGTTGGGCCGGCGTCTTCTTTTTTGGCGCTGCAGATGTAGGTGCGGTCTTCAACGCGGGCGACGTCGGAAGGGTCCGACCACGCCAAATACGAGTTGGCGCGTTTGGCGGGATTCAAGCGGCGCAGGGTGCCGGCTTGCACCATTTGTTCGCACAAACGGTCGTACTCTTCGGTGCTGCCGTCGCACCACTCGACGCGTTCAGGTTTGCAAAGATCGGCCATTTGGTTGACCCATTGGATCAATCCGGCATGGCGCACGAAATCGGGTGCTTGGTTTGACATAAAGGCTCCAAAAATAAAAAAACGAACTTCGGTAACCACCTGATTTCATGCGTTGAGAAACAGGCAAGTGGCTATCGAAACTCGTCGTTAAACCTATGAGCCGCGTGGTCAGCGGGCTAGGCCCAAAAAAACAGCATAGGCGGTAACCCTGCTGCGGGCTCTATTGTAGAAATTCACCCCAAAAGTTACGACTTAGTTACATGCATAAAACGCATAACCTCATGTCGTCAATCCATGAGCACGGTCGATAGAGGGGGGTCAAGCCATGGCGGCGAGTCGCGCAGCTGTGGCGCGTGCCGATACCTAGGCCACAAAAAAAGCCGCAGAATTTGCGGCTTCTTTGGCGCGGCTTTGGCAGGGCGCCAAAGCCTCAAAGGGCGGGGTGCTTGGCTTCAGGCGACCAGCACGGCAATGGCTGCCAACAAGAAAATCAGCAAGCCACCAGCCAAGGGCAACACCCAAGGAATCTTGTGAACCACGCCGGCCATGGGGTCGTCAGAATGATCTGCGGGTTGGTGGTGTGACATGTGTCGTTCTCCGAAAAGCAAAGGTTTGTTTTTTGAATGCAGCTTCTATTGTAGGTGAATTGGCGTCACAGCAACGCGTATGTGGTCGTGGCGGTGCACACCAAGCTTTGATCCCGGGCGCCCCGAATCTCGATCTCTCCAAACGCCAGTGACTTGCCGACCCGCAGCAGGCGCGTGTGCGCCAAGCCGTCCTGGGCAACCAAGGGCTTTAAAAATTGAGAGTTCAACTGCACCGTGCTCATGGCGCGAAAGGCACCGAAATGGCGGCACAGCGCCAACGCCATGCCTGTGTCTGAAATGGCCATCAAGGCCTGCCCACAGACCAAACCACCGATGCGCTCAATGCGATCGCTGCGAGGCAAACGCAGCACCACGCCTTCGGCGCTGGCCTCCACCACGGACAACTGCAAATCCTGCACCCACGGCGCGAAGTGCGTGGACAGCGAGGCTTGCAGCTGCGCGACATCCATGGCGGGGCTCGCCACTTGTATTCAGGCGTCAATGCGCGCGGGGTCCCACGCGAAAACAGTTTGGCGCTGTTCGCCCAGGCCCTGAATGCCAAGGTGCATGTGATCGCCGGGTTTCAAAAAGACGGGTTGGGGCTTCACGCCCATGCCCACGCCCGGAGGTGTGCCGGTCGTGATCAAATCGCCGGGTTCCAAAGTCACAAAGCGGCTGAGGTAACTCACGATCTGCGCCACGTTGAAAATCATGGTGCGCGTGTTGCCGGTTTGAAAACGCTGACCGTTCACATCCAGCCACACGTCCAAGGCTTGCGGGTCGGGCACCTCATCGGCAGTCACCAACCAAGGGCCAATCGGGCCAAAGGTGTCACACCCTTTGCCTTTGTCCCAGGTGCCGCCGCGTTCGATTTGGTACTCCCGCTCTGAGATGTCGTTGACCACACAGTAGCCCGCCACATGCTTCAAGGCGTCGGCCTCGTCAACATAGCGCGCGCGCTGGCCAATCACCACGCCCAATTCAGCTTCCCAATCGGACTTGACCGAGCCTTTTGGCAACACGACATCGTGGTTGGCACCCACCGCACAACTGATCGCCTTGGTGAACACGATCGGCTCCGTCGGGATCGCCATGCCAGCCTCGGCCGCATGGTCGGCGTAATTCAGTCCGATCGCCAAAAACTTGCCCATGCCGCTCCAAGGCACGGCGAGTGTGCCCGCCTCAACCACGGGCAGTGCGTGCACGTCCAACGCAGCCAACTGCGCCAAACCAGCAGGCGACAGCGTGGCGGGGGTGATGTCTGCAATCACGCCAGACAAATCGCGCACCTGACCTTGAGCATCTAACAAGCCAGGCTTCTCGTGGCCCTTGGGGCCGTGTCGCAACAATTTCATCTCGAAGTTCCTTCTTTAAAAACGGCGCGCGCCCACACCGGGGCGGATTCAGCCGACCGTGAGCGTGCTCACAGGTGCATCAGCCACGACCGACAAATGGCATGTTGGTGGCCATCACCGTCGTGAACAAAACATTGGCGCTCAGTGGCAAACGCACCATGTTCATGAACGTATCGACGACCCCTGCCATCTCCATGCGCGCCTCGGGTCGCACACTGCCATCGGCCTGTGGCACGCCTGCAGCCATCGCTGCGGTCATGTCACTGGCCACATTCCCAATGTCAATTTGGCCCACGGCAATGCCAAAGGGCCGCCCGTCGAGCGCGGCTGTTTTGGTCAGCCCCGTGATCGCGTGTTTGGTCGCCGTGTAGCCGGAGGAGCCGGGGCGCGGCGCATGGGCAGAAATCGAGCCGTTGTTGATGATGCGCCCGCCTTGTGGCGACTGCGCACTCATCCACTGAAACGCCTCGCGCAAACAATAAAACGCACCATTCAAATTCGTATTGACAGACGCGTGCCAGTGCTCAAGGGCCGTCGCACCGGGGTGCGCACTGGGCGTGAACACACCGGCGTTGTTGAACAACAAATCCAACCGGCCCCACGCCGCCTTGGCCTGCGCAAACGCGCTGGCGACCGCCGTTGCATCGCTGACGTCAGCCACGATCGGCAAGGCACGCGCGCCGGATTCACCAGCCATCGCGCGGGTCTCCTCAAGTCCTTCGAGGCGGCGGCCCAGCAGCGCCACATGCCAGCCGTCGGCCAACAGCGCCAGCGCGCACGCGCGGCCAATACCTCCGCTGGCGCCCGTGACGATGGCGGTTTTTGAAACAAAAGCGTCAGACATTTGTTGTTCCTCTCGCGATAAAGGGTGTGGCGGGGGCTGGGCAAGCGCATCCGAAGCATCTATTTTCGCCGAGGCCCCAACCCCGGCATGTCACCCGCACGTCGACACTAAGCGGGCACCGTGGCTCTTTCAGCTGTGCCGCACTGCAAAGACAGCCAAGGCGCCAATCAGAGCCATGCAGGCGCGACCGATCAAGGCGCCGTCTTGGCCGCCTCTGGTGCA
>JALQVJ010000021.1 GCA_023260355.1 Burkholderiaceae bacterium
AGCCAAATTGGTTGAAAGTGCCCAAGACGTTATCGAAGAGCTGGGTTGGGCAAGCCCAATGGCTGCGCGCACCCAAAAGTCGGGCGATATCACCCGCAGGGCGCCACTCGATCCCGAGACTGCTCCCGCTAAAAGCGGCCAGCCCCCTGCCGCTGAGCCTTTGAGGCCGAGTGTTGCCTCAATGCTCACAGCCATGGGCCAGGAGGTCACCGACATCGATGTGCTCATGCAGCGCACCCAAACGAGCGCGGCCGATGCGCAAGCGATCCTCATGGAACTGGAGATCATGGGGCAAGTTGCCCGGCTTCCGGGTGCGCGCTGGCAACGTGTGAATTAAAGCGCCATTGCATTTTGGCGTGCCTCGTGCTCGCCAACTTGCTTGCAGGGTTGCGCCGAAAATGACTGCGCGCCAGGCACGCACACCCGCCGACTCGACTTAGACTGGCAGGTATCAACACAAGGCAACTCATGACCCAGGAATCCAGCAAGCGCCCTACCTTATCCCTCAAGGGGGCCAAGCCCACGCGCGCGAACAAGAGCACGGACAAGCCCAAGCCGCGCGGGCAAGCGCCCAAGTCTTGGATCCGGCCTCTCGGCGCTGACCCCAAAACAACCGAGCGCCCATCCACCGCAGACAGCAGCGACGCCGCACGCCGAGACCGCCCCGCGATGCGAGGTCCTCAAGGCGCGAGCTCGCCGGCAAGTGGACTCGGTCTCCATCAGCCCGGCACCCGCAGCACCCCTCGCAACGCCAACCTCACACAGCGCGCACAAGCGCAGGGTACCCCCCAGCCCCCGGGCCTCGAGCGCCTCAACAAACGGTTGGCTGCGCTGGGGCACTGCTCTCGGCGTGAAGCCGACGAATGGATCGGCAAGGGCTGGGTGCGCGTGAATGGCGAGGTCGCAGCAATGGGGCAATTGGTCAGTGCCACCGATGACATTCAAATCCAGAGGCGCGCACACGAGGCCCAAGCCGAGCGTGTCACGTTCTTGCTCCACAAGCCTGTCGGCTATGTGAGCGGACAACCCGAAGATGGTCACGAAAGTGCGGCCACGCTGCTTGGTCGGGACAACCAATGGGCGGGCGATCGCTCGGGGCGGCGTTTCCACCCCTCCCAGTTGCGAGGGCTGGCGCCTGCAGGTCGTTTGGACATTGATTCCACCGGGTTGTTGGTGATGACCCAAGACGGTCGCGTCGCGCGTACCCTGATCGGCGAAGACGGTGACACCGACAAGGAGTACTTGGTGCGTGTGCACTGGCTCAAAGGGCCGCAGGGCACAGTCACCGAGGACATCCAAGGGGTATTCCCGGTCGAACAACTCAAATTGCTGCGCCATGGCTTGTCGCTGGATGACAAACCATTGCGCCCA